>NZ_JANX01000408.1 GCF_000767795.1 Inquilinus limosus MP06
ACAGCGCCACGGCCGTTCGGGCCAGGATGGCGGCGCCCAGCGCCCGCCGAAGCCGCAGCACCAGGCCCCGCAGAAACCCCGCTCCCCGGCGCCGGAGCCGGACGGCGCCATGGCCGAAGCCCTGCGCCGCGCCGGCCTGGTGAAGAGCAAGTAGAGCTAGCAGGGCGTCGCTGACCTCACCGGTCTTCTCGCGTTGCCTCTCCCGCAAGCGCGAGAGGCAACGCGTTAGGCTTCGGCGTTGGCTCGAGTCACCCCTGCCAGCGGCGGAACAGCACGCTGGCGTTGACGCCGCCGAAGCCGAAACCGTTCGACAGCGCGTGCTCGATCCGCCCCGGGCGGGCCTGCAGCGCCACCAGGTCGATGCCGTCCGCATCCGGGTCCGGATTCTCCAGGTTCAGCGTCGGCGGCATCACCTGGTCGCGCACCGCCAGCACGGTGAACACCGCCTCCAGCCCGCCGGCCGCGCCCAGCAGGTGGCCGGTGGCCGATTTGGTGGCGCTCACCGCCACCGTCCCGCCAGTGCCGAACAGCGCCTTGATCGCCGCCATCTCGCCCTTGTCGCCGACCGGGGTGGAGGTGGCGTGGGCGTTCAGGTGCTGCACGTCGCCGGGGCCGATCCCGCCCTGGGCCAGCGCGATCTCCATCGCCCGGCGGGCGCCGTCGCCATCCTCCGGCCCCGCGGTCATGTGATAGGCGTCGGCGGTGGTGCCGTAGCCGATCAGCTCGGCGATCGGCTTCGCGCCGCGGGCCAAAGCGTGATCCAGCGCCTCGATCACCAAAAGGCCGGCGCCCTCACCCATGACGAAGCCGTCGCGGGCCTGATCGAAGGGGCGGGAGGCGCGCTCCGGCGTCTCGGTGAAGCCGGTCGACAGGGCGCGGGCGGCAGCGAAGCCGCCCAGGCTGACCCGGTCGATGCAGGCCTCGGTGCCGCCGCACAGCGCCACGTCGGCCTCGCCGGCGCGGATCATCCGGGCGGCGTCGCCGATGCCCTGCACCCCGGCGGCGCAGGCGGTCACCGGCGCGCCCAGCGGCCCCTTGAAGCCGTGGCGGATCGAGACCTGGCCGGCGGCCAAGTTGACCAGGAAGGCCGGCACGGTGAAGGGCGATAGCCGGCGCACGCCCTTCTGGTCGGTGGTGCGCACCGCCTCGACGATATAGGGGAAGCCGCCGACGCCAGAGGCGATGACGGTCGCGGTGCGCTGCCGCGCCCGCTCATCGGTGGGTCGCCAGCCGGACTGGGCCACCGCCTCCTCCGCCGCCGCCATGGCGAACTGGATGAAGCGGTCCATCTTCTTCTGGTCCTTCGGGGGCACCGCCGCGTCGGGGTCGAAGCCGGCCTCCGGATCCTCGGCGACCGACGGCACCACGCCGCCGACCTTGGCGGCCAGGTCGGCCACCATCTCCTCCGGCAGGCGGCGCAGGCCGGACCGGCCGTCCAGCAGCCGGCGCCAGCTGGCCTCGACGCCGTTGGCGAGGGGCGACACGGCGCCCATTCCGGTGACGACGATGCGACGCATCTCAGTGTCTCCTCAGGCCGGGACGGCGGTGCCGGCGCGGCTGTTCCGGCGGTCCAGGATCCCGGCGAGCTTGTCCCGATAGGCGGGGCGGGCATCGGGGCCCGGGCGGAACGCCGCCGTCTCAGGGGTGATCGGCGTGCCGCTGCGCCGGTCGATCAGCACCGGCTCCATCGGCTGGCCGTCGGCGCGGCCGGCGACCTGCACCAGCACCTTGCCGCCGGTGGCGTGCCGGCCGCCCCAGGCACCCAGCGCCGCCAGCACCGGGAACACGTCCCGGCCGGCGGCGGTCAGCCGGTACTCGTGGCGCAGCGGCCGTTGCGAATAGGCGTGGCGCTCCAGCAGGCCTGCCTCGACCAGCCGCTTCAGCCGGCGGGTCAGCATGTTCGGGGCGATGCCCAGGCTCTGCTGGAACTCGTCGAAGCGGGTCAGGCCGATGAAGGCGTCGCGCAGGATCAGCAGGCTCCACCATTCCCCCAGCGCGTCGAGGGAGCGGGCGATCGGGCAATCCATGCCGGCAAAGCTGGTGCGCTGCATGGCGCTGGTTACTACTGCAGTAGCTTGCATCATGCAAGCGATACGAGGCGGAGCAGGCGGCCCACCTTTATTGTCATCCTCGGGCTTGACCCGAGGATCCAGGGGCTTTCAGAGCCGCTCTCGGTGGCCCCTGGATTGCCGGATCAAGCCCGGCAATGACAAGGGAGGGGAACGGTCAGTGGGTGGTGGGAACGCCCTCAGGGCGGCGGGAAGCGGCCCAGCGCGCCCAGCAGCGCCTTGTTGAACTGGTCGGGCGACTGGATCTGCGGCGCGTGGCCCTCGCCCGGGAAGCGGATCAGGTTGGCGCCGGGGATGCGCTGGGCGGCGGCGCGGCCCAGCTCGGCATAGTTGCCCAGGCGCTGCGCCACCTCCGGCGGGGCCAGGGCCTTGCCGATCGCCGTGGTGTCGCGTTCGCCGATCATCAGCACGGTCGGCGCGCGGATGCGCTCCAGCTCGTAGACCACGGGCTGGTTGAACACCATGTCCGAAGTCAGGGCCTGGTCCCAGGCCACCTGCCGGCCGCCCTCGCCCTGGTACATGCCGGCCAGCATCTGCACCCAGCGGTCGTAGTCCGGCTTCCATTCGCCGGCATAGTAGGTCGACTGCTGATAGGCCTTGATGCTGTCGGCGCTGGTCTTCAGCTCGCCCTCGAACCATTGGTCGACGGTCTGCTGCGGCACGCCCGCGGCCTTCCAGTCCTCCAGCCCGATCGGGTTCACCAGCACCAGGCCGGACAGCGCATCGGGGAAGGCCAGGGCATAGCGCATCGCCAGCATGCCGCCCATGGAATGGCCCATCACCACCGGGCGCTGGATGCCCAGGCTGTCCAACAACGCCTTGGTGTTGGCGGCCAGCTGGTGCAGCCCGAACTGATAGGCCTGCGGCTTGCTGGATTTGCAGAAGCCGATCTGGTCCGGCGCGACGACGCGATAGCCGGCCTGCAGCAGCGGCCGCATCACCCCTTCCCAGGTGGCGCCGCAGAAGTTCTTGCCGTGCAGCAGCACCACGGTGCGGCCGTTCGGCGTCTCCGGCTGCACGTCCATATAGGCCATCGACAGGTCCTGGCCCTGCGACTTGAAGTCGAACTGCCGGACCGGGAACGGGTAGTCGAAGCCCGCCAGCATCGGGTCGGCGATGGCGGCCGGGGCGGCGGCGAGGGTGGCGAGCAGGGCGGCGGCCAGGGTCAGGCGTCGGATCATGTCTCTCCTCGGGGCGGCCGGGATCGGTGCTGCCGGGGTAACGTCCGGCTGCCGCACACGGCACCGGGCGGATCGTCGCGGTCAGTCCCGCGCCGGCCCGGTGTAGAAGGCCGGCCAGTGGCGGCGAGCATGGTCGCCGTCCGCGGCGAAAACGTGGCAGCTGTCCAGCAGCACCGGCCGCTTGCCTGGATCGGCCTTGCCGGCGCGCTCGCGCGACAGGATCGGGAACACGGTCTGGAACGCCGTCGTCGCCATCGGGCCCAGCAGCTCGACCAGATGGGTGCAGCCCCGGGCGCCGCCCACCCGCTCCTTCACCGCCCGGGTGAAGCCGGGGCCAATGCGCAGGCCCACCAGCGCCTGGAAGGCCGGCGCGATCTCCGGGCACAGGGCGTAGGGGCCGTGCTCGGTCTCCGCCTCGACCGCGACGATGGTCAGGCCGTCATCGACGGTCAGCCGGATCCGCATCTGGTGGATCGGCGTGCCCGGGGTGATGGCGCCGCGGAATTCGTTGCGGAACTCATAGGCCTTGGTGTCGACCAGATGGCCCTCGATGTCCCACAGCCCATCGGCGCGACGAAACCCGTCGCAGGTGACCCGGCGGGTGTGGATCGGCTCGCGCGCGGCGGGGGCGGAGAGGGGCATCGGGTCAGCTCTCGTCAGGCTCGACCTCCGCCGGCGGGGTGACCCGAACGGCGGTGATCTGGTTGCGCTGGCGCCGCAGGATCTCGAAGCGGAAGCCGTGGAAGGTGAAGGCCTGGCCGACCTCCGGCAGGTGCCGCGCCTCGTGCAGGACCAGCCCGGCGATGGTCGAGGCCTCGTCGTCCGGCAGCCGCCATTCGAAGCGCCGGTTCAGGTCGCGGATGGTCACCGTGCCGTCGACCAGGAAGCTGCCATTCGCCTGCGGGCGCACCCCGGCCACCGGCAGGTCGTGCTCGTCGACGATGTCGCCGACGATCTCCTCCAGGATATCCTCCAGCGTCACCACGCCCTTCAGGTCGCCGTATTCGTCGACCACGATGGCGAAATGCTCGCGCCGGGTGCGGAAGGCGTGCAGCTGGTCCAGCAGGCTGGTGGTGTCCGGGATGAACCAGGGCCGGGTGGCGATGCGGCGGATGTCCAGCCGGTCGGGGTCGCCGCCGGCCGCCTGCAGCGCCCGCAGCACGTCCTTGGCGTGCAGCACGCCGACGATGTTCTCCAGCCCGCCCTGGCACAGCGGCATGCGGGTGTGCGGGCTGTTCAGCATCGCAGACACCACCTCGCGCGGGGTCAGCTCGGCATCGATCGCCTCGACGCTGCGGCGATGGGTCATGATCTCGGAGACATAGACGTCGCCGAGGTCGAGGATCGAGCGCAGCATCTGCCGCTCCTGCGCCACCTCGGCCTCGCTGCCGCGATGCAGCTCGATCGCGCCGCGCAGCTCGTCGACATAATCGGCCAGCCCGACCCGGCTGGGATCGGCGCCGAACAGGCGCAGCACGCCGCGGACGATCCAGTTCACCAGCCGCACCACCGGGCCCAGCAGCCGCACCACGCCGCGCACCAAGGGCGCGAGCGACAGCGCCGCCCGGTCGGCATGGGTGATGGCGTAGGTCTTGGGCAGCACCTCGGCGAAGACCAGGATCAGCGCCGTCATCACCACCGTGGCCACCGGCACGGCCGAGGCGCCGAGCAGCGTGGTCAGGAAGCTGGTGGCGATCGCCGAGGCCAGGATGTTGACCAGGGTGTTGCCCAGCAGCAGGGCGCCGATCAGCCGCTCCTTCTGCTCGCGCAGCCGGTTGACGATGCCGGCCCGCTTCAGCCCGTGCGTCTCGAGCTGGTGCATCCGTGCCCGGCTGGCCGCGGTCAGCGCCGTCTCCGACCCCGAGAAGAAGGCCGAGATCACGAGCAGGACGACGATCCCGGCGAGGTTGAGCAGGAGGACGAGGTCGTCGGACATGGCGGCCCCTGGAGCGGCGGTCAGGCGGCGATGGCGTCGGCCAGCACCGCGGCCACTGGCTCGGCCGGCACGTCGCTGGTGACGAAGGCCTGGCCGATGCCGCGCACCAGGATGAAGGTCATCCGCCCGTCGCGGACCTTCTTGTCGCGGGTCATGTGGTGCAGCAGGGCGCCGACCGACCAGGCGCGATCGCGGGCCGGGCGGGTCGGCAGGCCGACGGCCTCCAGATGCCGCTGCAGCCGGTCGCGATCCGCCGCCGGGCACAGGCCGAGGCGCACCGACAGGTCGAAGGCCATGACCATGCCGATTGCCACCGCCTCGCCATGCAGCAGCGCGTCGCCATAGCCGGTCTCGGCCTCCAGCGCGTGGCCGAAGGTGTGGCCGAGATTGAGCAGGGCGCGCTGCGCCGCCTCACGCTCGTCCTGGCCGACGATCTCGGCCTTCATCTCGCAGCTGCGCTTGACCGCGCGGATCATGGCATCGCCGTCGCCGGCCAGCAGCTTCGGGCCGTTCTGCTCCAGCCAGGCGAAGAAGCCGGCATCGCCCAGCGCGCCGTATTTCGCCACCTCGGCATAGCCGGCGCGCAGCTCCCGCGCCGGCAGCGTGGCCAGCAGCGCGGT
>NZ_JANX01000409.1 GCF_000767795.1 Inquilinus limosus MP06
CGCGCGCGCGCGCGCGCGCGCGCGCGCGCGCGCGCGGGGGGGTTGTCGAGCGAAGAGACCGAAGGCGCCGGCTCCGGCGGCACCGAACCCCCTCCCCTGCCCCCCTCCCGCAGGGGGAGGGGGGACTGGAGAAAGCTGGCCGGCAGTGGCGCGTGTCGGCACCATTCGTCTCACTTCTCCACCCAAGTGTTCCAGAAGGACGGCCAGGGCGACGGCTCGTAGCCCTTCAGTTTCGGCGACTTGGCCGAGAGGGCGTTGAAGTCGCCGACCTTGATGAACGGCACCTCCGCCATGATCGCGGCCTGGACGTCGCCATATAGCTTCGCCCGCTGCGCCGGGTCCGAGGCGGCGTTGAAGGCGTCGAAGGCGGCGCGGCGGCGGTCGGTCGACCACCAGCCGGGGCCGCTCTCGGACATGCCGAGATTCAGCGCCGGCTCCGGCAGGAACGGGCTGTGGGTGAAGAAGATGTCCCACAGCGCCGGGTCATTGCGGCGCTGGGTCAGCGTCGCCCAGTCCGACACCTGCAGGTCGACCTTGAAGCCGGCCGCCTTCAGGTACTCCGCCGCCACCAGCGCCATCTTGTAGTGGAACTCGTATTGCTGGCTGGTCAGGATCCGGATCGGCTCGCCGGCATAGCCGGCCTTCTCCATCAGCGCCTGCGCCTTCTCCGGATTGCCCTGGTCGTAGGTGTCGACCCCGGCGTCGCTGCGCCACGGGAAGCCCTCCGGATACATGGCGCCGTCGACCGTGAAGAACTCCGGCTTGCCGAAGGCGGCCAGCATCATGTCGCTCTCGCTCAGCGCCGCCTGCACCGCCTGGCGCAGCTCCAGCTTCGCCAGCGGCCCCTGCTTGGTGTTCAGCATCATGATCGGGTAGCCGAAGGACTTCAGGATCACCGGCTCGGTGTTCCCGGTCAGCTTGTCATAGGATTCGACCGGCAGCAGGTCGGAGAAGTCGTACTGGCCGGAGACCGCGCCCTCAATCCGGGTGTTGGCGTTCGGCACCGGGATGAAGCGGATCTCGTCCAGATACGCCGTGCGCCGGCCGGCATAGCGGCTGGGCTGTTCCGTCCGGGCGGCATAACCGTCGAAGCGGGTCAGCAGGATGTACTGGTCAGGCTTGCGCTCGGCCAGCTTGTAAGGGCCGGTGCCGACCACGTCGGTCAGCGGGTCGTCCATATGCGCCTTCGGCATGATCACCGCGGCGCTGTTGTTGAAGGCCAGCAGCGACAGCAGCGGCGCATAGGCCTGCTTCAGCTTGACCTGAATGGAGAGATCGCCGGTCGCCGTCACGCTCTCGATCATCGGCGCCGCCTGCTTGCCGCGCGAGGCGACCCGCATCCAGCGCTGCAGCGAGGCGACGACGTCGTCCGCGGTGAGTTTCTCGCCGTCATGGAAGGTGACGCCGGACCGGATCTTGATGTCGTAGGTGCGGCCGTCCTCGGAGATCGCCGGCATCGCCTCGGCCAGCAGCGGCTGCAGCCGCCATTCGGCGTCGAAGGTGAACAGCGTCTCGTAGACATGCTGGGTGATCATGCCCAAGAGGTCGCCGGTGTTCGCCATCGGGTCGAGCGTCGGCGGCTCGCCGATGGTGGCGACGTCGATCTTGCCGCCCTTCACGGGGTCGGCGATCGCCGCGCCCGGCAGCAGGGCGGCGGCCACGAGGAGGGAGAGCAGCAGGCGGCGCATCGGCTGGGTCTTCATGGCTGGCGTTCGGCGGCGGCAACGGGGATTGGGAGGAAGAGCGGCTGGACAGCCCTCACCGTCATTGCGAGGAGGCGAAGCCGACGAAGCAATCCAGGGGCCAGGGCGAGCGGCCCTGGATTGCTTCCCCCGGCTTCAAGGCCGGGGTCGCAATGACGTTGAGGTGTTATCGGACCTTGGTCATTTCTCCACGTAGGCATTCCAGAAATACGGCCACGGGGCCGGGGTCACGCCCTGCAGCGACTTGGCCTTGGCCGAGAGGGCGTTGAAGTCGCCGACCTTGATCAGCGGCACCTCGTCGGCCATCACCTGCTGCACGCCGGCCCAGAGCTTCACCCGCTCGTCCTGCGTCAGCGCCTGGTTGAAGGCGCCGACCGCCTTTTCCTTGGCCGGCGTGTCCCACCAGCCGGGCGACCCCTTGGCCAAGGCGCCGATCAGCGCCGGTTCCGGCAGGAACGGGCTGTGGCTGATATAGATCTCCCACAGGGCCGGGTCGGTCCGGCGCTGGGTCAGCGTCGCCCAGTCGGTGACGTCGAGCTGGACCTGGAAGCCGGCGGCCTTCAGGTACTCCGCCGCCACCAGCGCCATCTTGTAGTGGAACTCGTATTGCCGGCTGGTCAGGATCCGGATCGGCTTCTGGCCGTCGTAGCCTGCTTCCTTGAGCAGCGCCTGCGCGCCCTCGGCGTCGCCCTTGTTGTAGATGTCGGTGCCGACCTCGCTGCGCCAGGGATAGCCCTCCGGATACATGGCGCCGTCGAGCGCGTAGAAATCGGTGCTGCCGAAGGCGGCGGCCAGCATATCCTCCTCGTTCAGCGCCAGCTGAACCGCCTTGCGCAGCTTGACGTCGCTGAGCAGGCCTTCCTTGGTGTTCATGACGAAGACCGGCCAGCCGAAGGGCTTCAGGATGATCGGCTCCGACGCCCCGGCCTTGATCTTGTCGAAGGATTCGACCGGCAGGGAATCGGTGTAGTCGTACTGCCCGGCCACCGCGCCCTCGACCCGGGTGTTGGCGTTCGGCACCGGGGTGAAGCGGATCTCGTCGAGATACTGCTTGCGGGCGCCGCCATAGCCGTTCGGGTCGCCCTCGCGCGGCTTGTAGCCGTCGAAACGGACCAGCTGGATGTACTGGTCGGGCACCCGCGCCTTCAGCATGTAGGGGCCGCTGCCGATCGGCTCCTTCATCTCCGGCGCGATCTTCTCGGACGGCAGGATCACCGCGGCGCTGTTGTTGAAGGCCAACAGGGCCAGCAGCGGCGCGAAGGGTTGCTTCAGCGTGATCTTGATGGTCGAGGCGTCGATCTTGTCGATCGCTTCGATGTTGCCGGCAGCCAGCTTCCCGCGGGACGCCACCTCGGTCCAGCGCTTCAGCGAGGCGACGACGTCGTCAGCATCCAGCGCCGAGCCGTCATGAAAGGTCAGCCCCTGGCGGATCTTGATGGTGTAGACGCGGCCGTCGGCGCTGATCTCCGGCATCGCGTCGGCGACCAGCGGCGTGACGTTCCAGTTGGCGTCGAAGGTGTAGAGCGTCTCGAAGATGTGCTGGGTGATGATGCCGACCAGGTCGGCGGTGCTGACCATCGGGTCCAGCGTCGGCGGCTCGCCGATCGTGGCCACGGTGATCGCCCCGCCCTTGGCCGGCGCGGCCATGGCGCCCGAGGAGAGTGGCAGGATCGCGACCGTGACCAGGCCCAGAACTTGCAACGTCCTTCGCAGCATTGACTCCCCCTGTCGCGAGCCTCTAGTATTCCGTTATTAAGAAGCAACATCTTCCGTTGCGGAATACGCTAGTGCTATCGCGACCGAGACGTCAACCCATCCGATTGGCCCGAACGGCGGATTTGCTCGGCGATTGACCGCAATGCAGGACAAAGCCTAGCTTCGAGTTCTTGCGGGCTATACCACTCGGCCGGAGCAGTGGCTGAGAGCAGATGGGACGGGATCATGGCGGAAGCAGCGGCGGCCAAGACCGAAAGGGCAAGCGAGCGCAGCCGGGTCAGCGGCATTGAGCGCGCGGTGCAGATCTGCGACCACCTGCTGGCTGCCGGCCGCCCCCTCACCGCCTATGATGTGTCCAAGGCGTTGGGCGCGCCGATGTCGACGATCTATGGCGTGGTCGATTCGCTGCTGCGCCAGGACCTGCTGTCGCGCGACGGCGACGGCCTCCTCTGGTTCGGCCCTCGCCTCTACCATTACGGCTTGGCCTATGGCCGCAGCCTGAACCTCCTGGAGACCGCGTCGCAGGAGATGCGGGAGTTGAGCCGCCTGCTGGGCGAGACCGTCCAGGTCTGCGGCCGCGACGAGGGCCATATGGTGGTGCTGGCGATGGCCGAGCCGCCGGGGCATTTCCGGGTCTCGTCCAAGGTCGGCACCCGGGTGCCCTTGAACTGGACCGCCTCCGGCCGCCTCCTGATCGGCCATCTGCCCTGGGCCGAGCGGGTCGAGCTGATGCGCCGCGCCGCCCAGCCCTCCCCCACCGGCATGGCCGAGACCGACCCGGAGCTGCTGTGCCGGATCGGCGAGACCGCGCTGGCCGAGAAGCTGGCGATCCAGCTGAGCGAATCCGATTTCGCCGTGGCCTGCATCGCCGCCCCGATCTGCACGCCGAGCGGCGATTGCGAGGCGACAATCAGCGTCGTGCTGCCGGAGCAGAAGGCGCGCGAGCGCGAGCGCACCTACAGCGTCGCCGTGCAGGAAGCGGCGAGCCGGATCGAACGGCTGCTGGGCTGGACGGCCTGATGCCCTGAGCTAGCGGCGCGGCGGCGCCAGCTCTCGCACCACCGGGTCCACCATCTGATCGAAGGCCGCGGCTTCCGCCATCGCGATGCGCAGCGCGCGGCGCCTCTCGGCGACATAGGCCGCGCCGGTGATGCCGGTCGGGGCCGCCGGGTCGTCATGGCGGAAGGCCCGCTGTGCCCGGCTGGTCGCCTGTGCCGCCTGCTTGGCCCGCGCCACCTGGCGTGTGAAATCGCGATCCATGGCGATCTCTCCCTGGTTCGGGACACGACCTGGGCCGCGTCCGGTCGATTCGGTGACAAAAAAACGCATGCAGCGATCCCATCGTTCCCGAAGAAGCCGCCCCGCGCGACAGACCGCAGTGCAGAGCTGACGCGATGCTTTCGAGAAGCACACCATCTGTCCCGGGATGAGTGCATCAAATCGGCCGCCGGGCCGGCCCGCCTCGCTCTCGCGGGCTACTATAGGGACAACGTCCGGGTCCATGATATTTTATACGACATAGCCTGAGGCAAGATGTCTAACTGAACAACATTATATGCAAATTCTCCACATATCACGAATCACAGGGTCGATTGTGGTGAGCGCGCTCCATCGAACGCATTTTTGTTGAACGACTTGGGAAGAAATGACCAACTAGGGAGCCCTATTCATATCGAGCCCTTGTCATATTGGGGAGGATATTCATGGCCACTTTTACCGGCACCAATGGCGCCGAAATTCTGCCGAACCTGATCCTCGGTCCAGTCCAAGCCATCGGAAACGACTTCGTCGACGCATTGGGCGGGGATGACATCGCCATCGGCTGGTCCGGTGACGACGTGATCCGCGGTGGCGCCGGGGCGGATGTGATCATCGGCGGCCTGCTGAACGCGGCCGGCGTCATCACCCTCTCCGGCATCGATGCGGCGGACTACACCACTTCTGTCGACGGCGTGACCGTCGATCTGTCGGTGATCCTCGACCTGACCCTGCCGATCCTCGGCATCAACATTCAGCTCACCGGTGCCTCGCAAGGCTTCGGCGGCGACGCCCAGGGCGACTATCTGGTGGGCATCGTCAACCTGATCGGCTCCAACACCGGCGACGACAATCTCAGCGGCAGCGCCGCGGCCAATACGCTGAACGGCCAGGGCGGCGACGACGCCCTCGACGGCCAGGGCGGCAACGACATCCTCCTCGGCGGCGACGGGGACGATACCCTCGTCGGCGGCGGCGGCGCCGATTCGCTGCAGGGCGGCGCCGGCACGAACGATACGGCGGATTATTCCGGCTCCGCCACGCCCGTGACCGTGAACCTGACCACCGGCACCGGCACGGGCGGCGACGCCCAGGGCGACACCCTGACCGGCATC
>NZ_JANX01000410.1 GCF_000767795.1 Inquilinus limosus MP06
GCGGTCGCTGGGCCTGGACCCGTCGGCCTTCGCCGCCACGGCCGCCCGCCTGGGCGAGGACGGCAAGTCGCCGCTCTACGCCGCCATCGACGGCCGGCTGGCCGCGATCATCGCGGTGTCGGACCCGGTCAAGCCGTCGACGCCGGAGGCGATCCGCGCGCTGCACGCGCTGGGCCTCAAGGTCGCGATGGTCACCGGCGACAACCGCGCCACGGCCGAGGCCATCGCCCGGCGCCTCGGCATCGACGAGGTGGCCGCGGAGGTGCTGCCGGAGGGCAAGGTCGAGGCGGTGAAGCGGCTGGGCGCCGGCGGCCGGAAGGTGGCCTTCGTCGGCGACGGCATCAACGACGCGCCGGCCCTGGCCGCGGCCGATGTCGGCATCGCCATCGGCACCGGCACGGACATCGCCATCGAGAGCGCCGACTTGGTCCTGATGTCGGGCGACCTGCGCGGCGTGGCCAACGCCATCGCCCTGTCGCAGGCGACGATCCGCAACATCAAGCAGAACCTGTTCTGGGCCTTCGCCTACAACGCGGCGCTGATCCCGGTCGCCGCCGGCGCGCTGTACCCGGCCCAGGGCTGGCTGCTGTCGCCGATCCTGGCGGCCGGCGCCATGGCGCTGTCCAGCGTCTTCGTCCTGGCCAACGCCTTGCGCCTGCGCCGCTTCCGCGCGCCCTTGTCCGGGGAGACCCAGCCATGAATATCGGCCAGGCGGCCGCCGCCTCCGGCGTTTCCGCCAAGATGATCCGCTACTACGAATCGGTCGGGCTGACCCGGCCGGTGCTGCGCACCGAAGCCGGCTACCGGGTCTACAGCGACGACGACGTGCACACGCTGCGCTTCATCCGCCGGTCCCGCGACCTGGGCTTCTCGGTCGAGCAGATCGCCGGCCTGCTGGCGCTGTGGCACGACCGCGACCGGTCCAGCGCCGACGTGAAGCGGATCGCGCTGGGCCATGTCGCCGAGCTGGAGCGGAAGGTCGAGGGGCTGAAGCAGATGATCGGCACGCTGCGCCACCTCTCTTCCTGCTGCCATGGCGACGACCGGCCCGACTGCCCGATCCTCGACGACCTGGCGCTGGAGCCGCCGAAGCCGGCCCGCCGCGCACGCTCGGCCTGAGCACGAGCGGGCTCCTCCCGACCGCCCGTTGCGCGCCGGCTTGACCGGTCCGGGTCGTTGTGATCCAAATTGTCTGATTATAATAGCAATGTTGCCGGACCCGCGCGAAGCAGGCCCGGAAAACGGGAGGAACCCAATGAAGCGCCTCATTCTGGCGGGCCTCGCAGCCGCCGTCGCGTCGGTTCTCGCCATCGGCCCGGCCACCGCCGCCGACAAGACCATCGCCTTCGTCGTCAACGGCTCGTCCGATTTCTGGACCATCGCCCACAAGGGCACGGACAAGGCCGTCTCCGAGCTCAAGGGCTACAGCGTCGAGTTCAAGATCCCCGGCCAGTCCAGCGCCGCGGAGCAGCGCCAGATCGTCGAGGACATGCTGGCCCGCGGCGTCGCCGGCATCGGCATCAGCCCGGTCGATCCGGACAACGCCACCGCCCTGCTGAACAAGGCCGCCGGCCAGGTGCCGCTGTTCACCTTCGACAGCGACGCGCCGAAGAGCGACCGCCTGCTCTACATCGGCACCGACAACGTCGCCGCCGGCGTGCAGGCGGGCGAGCTGATCAAGAAGGCCCTGCCGGACGGCGGCAAGATCATGCTGTTCGTCGGCACGCTGGGCAACGCCAACGCCCGCGAGCGCGTCGACGGCATCAAGAAGGCGATCGCCGGCACCAAGATCGAGATCGTCGACATCCGCACCGACGACATCGACTTCGCCAAGGCCAAGCGCAATGTCGAGGACACGCTGACCAAGTATGACGACCTGGCGATGCTGGTCGGCCTCTACTCCTACAACACGCCGATCATCTACGACGCGATGAAGGCGGCCGGGAAGCTGGGCAAGATCAAGGTCGTCGGCTTCGACGAGGACCCGGTCACCCTGCGCGGCGTGCAGGAGGGCGTGATCGAGGGCACCGTGGTGCAGCAGCCCTACGAGTTCGGCTACCAGACGGTGAAGCTGCTGGCCCAGTACATCGAGGGCGACAAGTCCTTCATCCCGGCGGACCACCTGAAGATCATCCCGACCCGGCTGATCGACAGCAGCAACGTCGCCGATTTCCAGAAGACGATGAAGGAACTGCTGAAGAAGTAAGGCGGCGCGGCGGAGGCCCTCCGGCTTCCGCCGCCACCGTCGCCCCCAGGGAGCCGCCGATGACCGATGCCGTCCTCGCCATGGAGGGAATCTCCAAGACCTATCCCGGCGTGCAGGCGCTGAAGGATGTCAGCCTGTCCGTCGGCCACGGCGAGGTGGTCGGGCTGATCGGCGAGAACGGGGCCGGCAAGTCGACGCTGATGAAGATCCTGGGCGGGGTCGAGGCCCCGACCGCGGGCACCGTCACCGTCGGCGGCACCCGGCACGCGGCGCTGACGGTGCAGGAGGCGATCGCCGCCGGCATCGCCTTCGTGCACCAGGAGCTGAACCTCTTCGACAATCTCGACGTCGCCGCCAATGTCTTCATCGGGCGCGAGCCGCGGCGCTTCGGCCCGCTGAAGCTGGTCCACACCGCCCGGCTGCAAGCCGACACGCAGGGGCTGCTGGACCGGCTGGGCGTGGATTTCGGGCCGGCCACGCCGCTCGCCGAGCTGTCGATCGCCCAGCGCCAGATGGTGGAGATCGCCAAGGCGCTGTCGCTGAACGCCCGCATCATCATCATGGACGAGCCGACCTCGAGCCTGACCATCGCCGAGACGCAGACGCTGCTGCGCGTGGTCGGCGAGCTGAAGGCCGCCGGGGTGGCGATCATCTTCATCACCCACCGGCTGGGCGAGATCGAGGCCTGCGCCGACCGCGTGGTGTGCCTGCGCGACGGCCGGCTGGTCGGCGCGCTGGACCGCGACGAGATCCATCACGACCGCATGGTGCGGATGATGGTCGGCCGCGACCTGCGGGCGCTGTACATCCCGCCCGGCGTCGAGGCGCAGCCGGACGCGGTCGAGATCCGCGGCGTGCGCACCACGGCGTATCCGGAGCAGGAGGTGACGCTGTCGGTCGGCCGCGGCGAGATCCTGGGCCTGGCCGGGCTGGTCGGGTCCGGCCGCACCGAGCTGGCGCGCGCCGTGTTCGGCATCGACCGGATGCTGGCCGGCGAGATCCGGCTGGACGGCACGGCGCTGACCATCGGCACGCCCCGCGCGGCCATCGCCCAGGGGCTGTTCCTGGTGCCGGAGGACCGCAAGCGCAGCGGCCTGGTGCTGGACATGACCATCGCCGAGAACGTCACCCTCCCGGGCCTGCGGCAGGTCGCGAAGCGCTGGCTGATCGATGGCCGCGGCGAAACCAAGGAGGCCGAGGCCCAGCGCGAGCGGCTGCGCATCCGCGCGCCTTCGGTCACCACCACCGCGCTGAAGCTGTCCGGCGGCAACCAGCAGAAGATCGTGCTGGCGAAGTGGCTGGCGCTGCAGCCGCGCTTCCTGATCTTCGACGAGCCGACGCGCGGCATCGATGTCGGCGCCAAGTCCGAGATCTACCAGCTGATGCGCAACCTGGCCGACCGCGGCGTGCCGATCCTGATGATCTCCAGCGACATGGAGGAGGTGATCGGCGTCAGCGACCGCATCGCGGTGATGCATGAGGGCCGGATCGCCGGCACACTGAGCCGCGACCGGTTCAGCGAGCCGAACGTGATGCAGCTCGCCGTCGGCCGGCCGCTGGCGGCTTAGCTACCCCTTCGTGTCATTGCCGGGCTTGACCCGGCAATCCAGAGGGTGTCGACGCTCTCTGGATGCCCGGGTCAAGCCCGGGCATGACAACCAAAGAGAACGCAGAAGAGACGCGAACCGGGAGGACGTCTGATAGATGAGGAAGGAACTCGGGCTGGCGATCCTGATCCTGGTGATCGGCTGCGTCGTGGCGGTGCTGCAGCCGCGCTTCATCTCGGCGGTGAACCTGTACAACATGGCCAATCTGGTCGGGCTGTACGGGCTGTTCTCGATCGGCCAGGGGCTGGTGATCATCACCGCCGGCATCGAGCTGTCGGTCGGGTCGATGTTCGCGCTGATCGGCGTCGTCTTCGTCGATATGGTGGTGAACTGGGGCTGGTCCTGGCCGCTGGCCCTGGCCGCCGCCATCGCCATGGGCGGGGTGTTCGGCGCCATCCACGGCTTCCTGGTCGCCCGGGTCGGCATCCAGCCCTTCGTCGTCACCCTCTGTGCCCTGCTGATCTATCGCGGCGCCGCCCGCTACTACACCGACGACGCCACCGTCGGCTTCGGCTATGGCGGCGATTTCGACACGCTGGCGGATTTCGCCAACGGCCAGAGCTTCGGCATCCCCAACACCTTCCTGGCCATGGTCGTGGTCGCGCTGGTGATGTGGGTGGTGCTGCACCGTTCGGTGTTCGGCCGCTATCTCTTCGCCGTCGGCAAGAACGAGGAGGCGGCGCGCTACTCCGGCATCAGCACCCGCGCCGTGATCGCCTCGGCCTATGTCATCTGCGGGCTTCTCGCCGGCCTCGCGGCCGTGTTTCTCGCCTTCTACACGAACTCGATCCAGCCCTCGGCGCATGGCAATTTCTACGAGCTCTACGCCATCGCCGCGGCGGTGCTGGGCGGCTGCTCGCTGCGCGGCGGCGAGGGCTCGATCCTCGGCATCATCCTCGGCACCGTGCTGCTGCAGGTGCTGCAGAACCTGGTTAACCTGCTCGGCATCCCCTCCTCGCTCAACTTCGCGGTGATGGGCACGGTGATCCTGATCGGCGTGCTGGCCGACCAGCATCTGCAGAGGCTGCGCGCCGCCCGCCAGGCCCGCGCCGTGCCGGCCGGGACGAGCCCGGCGCCGGCGGTCGCGGGATCGTCACCGAAGCCGTGATATCTGACCGGACGGCGGCACCTGCTGAGGAAGTGAAATAAACTGTCATCCTCGGGCTTGACCCGAGAATCCAGGGGCTTTCAGAGCAGCCCTCGGTGGCCCCTGGATTGCCGGGTCAAGCCCGGCAATGACAGAAAGGGAGGACGCTCCCGTCTCCGAAGCCTGCATTCGGAGCCCTGCCGCCGGCCGGATTGACGGCCCCGCCCAGCCGCGCCTATCTTGCCGCCATGCGTCGCACCGCCTCCCTTCGCCTGCAACAAGCCCGCCCTCATCCGGCGGTCGCTGTCGCTTGCGCGCCCGGGACGGGGCCGCGGTCCTCCTGACCGCCGCCTGACGGCTCGACGCACGACGCCCCGCCCATCCGGCGGGTTTTCCATATCCGATCCTCGCCGGCCCTCTTGCCTTCGGAGAGCCCCGATGATCGACCCGCATTTGCTTCTCGCCTTCATCGCCACCGTCACCGTGATCATCCTGATCCCGGGGCCGAACGTGGCCCTGATCGTCGCCAACAGCGTCGCCTGGGGGCCGCGCACCGGCCTGCTGACCGTCGCCGGCACCAGCTCGGCCATGGTGCTGCAGCTCGGCCTCACCGCGCTGGGCATGGCCGAGGCGCTGGGCACCGCCGGCCACTGGTTCGCGACGCTGCGCTGGGTCGGCGTCGCCTATCTGGCCTGGCTCGGCATCTCCCACTGGCGGACGCCGCCGGCCGACCTGACCCATGTCGCGGCGCAGCCGAAATCCGCCCGCGCCATCTATGGCCGCGCCGTGCTGGTGTCGCTGACCAACCCGAAGACGCTGCTGTTCTACGGCGCCTTCTTCCCGCAGTTCGTCGACCCGGCGCGGCCGGCCGGCCCGCAGGTGGCGCTGCTGTCGGCGGT
>NZ_JANX01000411.1 GCF_000767795.1 Inquilinus limosus MP06
GGCCGGGCGGCCCAAGCCGGTGCCGCCAGCCACGCCGTCGCGGCCGGTGCAGCAGCGCGGCCAGCGCCGGGCCCGGCCCCTGCCCTATCGCCTCTCGGCCCATGGCCGAGTCGACCCCGGCGGGCAGCGCTTCTGGATCGATTTCGCCAATGCCGGGTCGGCCGGCGCCTGCTTCATCGTCTATGGCGGCGGCGGCGCCACCTTCAACGAGACGGGCAAGCCCTACGAGGCGGACGACACCGTGTTCCCGGACCGGCCGATGACGGCCACCGCCGACCGGCGCGGGCCGTGGCAGTACACGGTCGGGGCCGGCGACACGCTGTCCGACAGCTGGACGCCGGATCGCGCCGGCAGCTACGACCTGTCGGTCTACGGGCCGAACGGCATGCTGAACCGGTTCAAGGGTCGCCTGACCCCGATCCTGTCGGGCATCGCCCGGCCCGAGGTGCGGCTGATGCAGGACGGCCTGTCCGGCGACGTCACGCTGCTGCTGAGCAATATCGGCTTCCGGCCCTGCACCCTGACCGTCAGCAACGGCTACAGCGCCGAACCGCCGCGGCAGCACACGCTGTGGCCAGGCGCCCTGATCCGCGACCGCTGGCCGCTGCGTTCCAGCTCCGGCTGGTTCGACCTCAGCGTCACGGCGGGGGACGGCTTCCTGCGCCGCTTCGCCGGCCATGTCGAGACCGGGCGCCCCAGCCTGACCGACCCGAAGATCGGCGGGCCGGCGGTCGAGACGATCTGAAAAATGCAAAGCCGCGGCGCCCATACGGCGTCGCGGCTTGGTATTCCGTCGGGCTGAAGCCGGCTACCGATCCTTCGGCAGCTTCTCGGCGATGCCGTACAGCTTCTGGCGGCGATCCATCTCCTCCCAGATCTCGCAGGGCCGGATCTCGAGCTCGGTCAGCAGCACGGTCAGGTTGAACATCAGGTCGGCCGCCTCCTCGATCACCGCCTGGCGCTCGCCCTGGACAGCGTCGATCGCCACCTCGGCCGCTTCCTCGACCAGCTTCTGCGCCATCTTCGGCACGCCGCTGTCGAGCAGCTTGGCCGTGCGCGGGCTGAACTGCATGCGCGACCGGCGCTCCCGCAGCTCCTCCGCCAGGGCCTGCAGCCGGTCCCCGCCGAGCGTGGTCTGATGATGCCCCATCCTATCGATCCCTTCTGCTTCCCTCCGGGAACCGCCTCCAACGGCCCTCGCGGGATCCTGCGCCGCAATCGCGGCAGCAGGATGTTCCTTCCGCCACGCCGTGGTCCCGGGCTGTTCAGGACGCGACCGGATTGCCACCGTCCGCGACCCGTGCCGGACTATTTGCACGGCTGTGCAAGCTCGACACGAAAGAGCCGGCATGTCAACCATCTATAGGCCATTGGAAGAATGGCTTGCCCAGCCCTAGTGCTTGTCATCTGCACGGCTGTGCATAAAATCGGCATTCCGTCGCCTCGGACAGGCGTTCCATTCAGGATCCTTCGTGACGCGTCGCCGCAGCTTCGCCAGCGCCCAGCAGGTGGCCGACCGGGCCGGCGTCTCCCGCTCCGCCGTCTCGCGCACCTTCACCCCCGGCGCCAGCGTCTCGCCCGAGACCCGGCAGCGGGTGCTGGAGGCGGCGCAAGCGCTGGGCTACCACGTCAACCACCTGGCCCGGGGGCTGACCCGGCGGTCCACCAACATCGTCTGCATCGTCGCCTCGGACCTGGAGACGCCGCTGCGGTCGCGGATGGTCGGCGAGCTGACCGAACGGCTGCAGCACAGCGGCCGCGTCGCCATGCTGATCGGCACCAGCGGCCGCGGCGACACCGACGCCCAGGCGGCGCTGCGGCAGATCCTGAACTACCGCGCCGATGCCACCATCGTGCTGTCCGGCACCCCGTGGAGGACATCACCCGCCTGTGCATCGCCGCCGGGCAGCGTGTGGTGCTGATCAACCGCGACGACCACATCGAAGGGCCGGACAACATCGCCATCGACAACGCCCTGCCCGGCCAGGTGGCAGTGGCCGCGTTCCGCCGCGCCGGCTGCCGGCGGCCATGCCTGGTGACCTCGGCCCAGGGCACGCCGGCCCTGCTGGCGCGCGAGGCCAGCTTCCTGGCCGCCGCCCGGGCGGAGGGGATCGAACCGGCGGTCTGGCGCGGTGGCCGTACCGTCTACGCCACCGGCCGGGCCGCGGCACATGATCTGCTGCTGCGGCCGGACCGGCCGGATGCCGCCTTCTGCATCAGCGACCTGGTCGCCTTCGGCTTCCTCGACGCCGCGCGCCACGACCTGGGGCTGCGGGTGCCCGAGGACCTCTGCGTCATCGGCTTCGACAACACCGAGCAGGCCGGGTGGTCGGCTTACGACCTGACCACCTTCGACCAGTCGGTCGAGGCCACGGGCGACGCGGTGATGGCGGCGCTGGACGCGGCGGACGGCACGGCGGCGCAGCGGCTGACCATTCCGGCGCCGCTGGTCTGGCGCCGCACCGTGCGCGGTCCGGCGCCGGCCGGCTAGAGCACGAAGTCGGCCGCGACCAGGGTGATATTGCTGGTCAGGGTGATGTGGAAATCGCTGACCTTGTCGCCGTTGAGATCACCGGCGATCGTGGTGACGCCGCCGGACGCCACATAGCGCAGCTGCCCCGCCACGCCGGTGAACAGGCCGGTGCCGATGAAGCCGAAGGCCTGGTTGCCGGCGGCGCGGGTGTTGGCGTCGATCGCCGACAGGTCGATGCGGTCGTGCTGGGCGTGGCTGAAATCGGTGATCCGGTCGGCATTACTCCCGACCACGCTCTCCGCCGTGGCGACATAGACGAAGCGGTCGGCCCCGGCACCGCCGGTGAGCGTGTCCTTGCCGGCCCTGCCGTAGAGGGCATCGTTGCCGTTCCAGCCCTGCAGGACATTGGCGCCGGCGTTGCCGTAGAGCTTGTCATAACCCTGGCTGCCGGAGAGGTTCTCGATGCCGTTCAGCGTATCGCCCTGGGCCTCGCCGCCGCTGCCGAGGCCGCTGACCAGGCTGACCTCGACCCCGGCGGTGCCGCCAAAATAGCTGGCGGTATCGGTGCCGGCGCCGCCCACCAAGGCATCCGCGCCGGCGCCGCCGCGGAGCACGTCGTCGCCGGCGCCTCCATTCAGGCTGTCATTGCCGTCCTCGCCCGCCAGCGTGTCGCCGACCACGCCGTCGACCCCGGCAGCGAGCACGTCGTTGCCGGCGCCGCCGCGCAGCTCGACCGCATAGCCCCAGCTGTTGGTGCGGATCCGGTCGTCGCCGGCGGAGCCCTGGATCACCTCCCAGCTGATCCAGGAATCACTGCCGATATCGGCGTCGAGCGCGCCCGACTGCCAGTCGGCGACCATGGCGCGGTCGAACACCATGGTGTCGCGGCCGGCACCGCCATCCATCACATCCGCGCCGGTCCCGACATGGAGGAAGTCGTCGCCGTCACCGCCGCGAAGCGTGTCGTTGTCGTTGCCGCCATCCAGCGTGTCGGAGCCGCCGAGGCCGTTGAGAATGTCGTTCCCCCCGTAACCTTGCAGCATATTCGCCACCGACGACCCCGTCAGGGTATCGCCGTAGCCGCCGGTGCCCCGGATGTTCTCGATCCCGGAGATCACATCGCCCTGGGCCTCGCCGCCGCTGCAGGCGCCGGTGCCGAGATCGACCGTCACCCCGGCGTTGCCGTTGTAGTCGACGGTATCGATGCCGGCGCCTCCGGTCAGCCGGTCAGCCCCCGCGGCGCCCTGAAGGAAATCGTCGCCGGCGCCGCCGTCGAGCGTGTCGCCGCCGTCATAGCCGAGAAGCCGGTCGTTCCCGTCATAGCCGTTCAGGATATTGGCGACGACATTGCCGCCGAGCGTATCGGCGCCCGGGCCGCCATTGGCGTTCTCGATGTCGGAATAGGTGTCGCCCTGGGCATCGCCGCCGGAGCCGAATCCGTTGGTGAGATCGATCGATACCGCCGTGGTGGTGCCGAAAAAGCTGATGAGATCGACACCCGCGCCACCTTGGATCTGGTCGGCCCCGGCGCCGCCGCGGAGGATGTCGTCGCCATCCCCTCCGTCGAGCGCATCATTGCCGCCGAGGCCGGCAAGCACGTCGTTCCCGCCATCGCCGTAGAGCGTGTTCGCGACCGTCGAGCCGGTGAGGGTATCGGCGAACTCGTAGGTGCCGAACACGTTCTCGATGCCGGAGATCACATCGCCCTCGGCCACGCCGCCGTGACCGCGGCCGGTGGTGAGATCGACCGTGACCCCGGCGCTGGAGGATTGGTGCCTGATCGCATCGATGCCGGCGCCGCCATCGATACGGTCCGCCCCGGTCCCGCCCTCCAGGTTATCGTTACCGTCGCCGCCGAAAACGCTGTCATTCCCCGCATCGCCATAAAGGCCGTCATTGTCGGCGCCGCCCTGGAGCGTGTCGTTCCCGTCGAAACCGAGCAGGAAATCGTTCCCGTCCAGGCCCGACAGGACATTGGCGGCCGCGGCTCCGTACAGGCTGTCGGCGAAGGCAGTGCCCTGCACATTCTCGATGCCGGACATCACATCGCCCTCGGCATCGCCGTCGAAGCCGCGGCCGTTGCCCAGGTCGATGCGGACGGCGACCGCGCCGCCATAGCTGATGGTGTCGATCCCGGCGCCGCCCAGCAGCGTATCCCGACCGGCGCCACCGACCAGCGAGTCGTTGCCGTCGCCGCCGTCGATCAGGTCGTCGCCGTCGCCGCCATAGATCAGGTCGACGCCGCCCAACCCGTTCAGCGTGTCGGCGAAGGCCGACGCGCCAGGGATGTCGGTGTAGCCGGGCGGGACGATGATCCCGTCGCCGGAGACATGGATCAGATCGTTTCCCGCGGTTCCGTTGACGGCCATGGCCGGCCCCCCTGCTGCAGATGCGGTGACGCGCGGGCGCCAGTCTCGCCCCGGATCGCCCCGGCCGCGTCAGCCGAATGGGGGATGCCCGCCGGCAGGAGCAAGGGTATCCTGCTCGGTTCTCACCGGGGAGGACGCGGGGTTCCGGCCGCGTCCATCCCCCGCATGACCTGCCGCGCCCGCCGGGCTAGGATCGGCCCGAACCCGAGTCACGGAGGCCGCTGGATGCGCCCGATCTTCATCATGGTGAAATGCGAGCTGGGCCGGGCCTACGACACGGCCGAGCATGCGGTGGACGAGATCGAGGAGGTGTCGGAGATCTACTCGATCTCCGGCCAGTTCGATCTGATGATCAAATGCTATCTGCCGGAGGACATGGATGTCGGCCGCTTCGTCAACAGCCGCATCCACGCCCTGCCGCACATCAGGGACACGATGACGCTGATCACCTTCAACGCCTTCGCCGGCAAGAGCTGAGACGGGCCGCCCCGACCATGACCGACCTCGCCGCCCGCGCCGAGCACTGGGCCATCACCCTCACCCGCATCCCCAGCGTCACCGGCACGCCGGACGAGGTCGGCTATGCCGAGACGCTGTGCGGCCTGCTGCGCGTCAGCCCGGCCTTCCGCGACCGGCCGGACGACGTCTGGACCATCCCGGCCGGCGACCGGCTGGGCCGTGCCAGCGTCGCCGCCCTGCTGCGCGGGCGCGGCCGCCGCACCGTGGTGCTGACCGGCCATTTCGATACGGTGACCTCGGCCGATTACGGCGACCTGCAGCCGCTGGCGACCGAGCCCGAGCCTCTCAAGGAGGCGCTGCTGGCCGGCTGCGGCGCGACGCGCGCAGCGAGGCGGAGCAGCGGGCCCTGGCCGACCTGTCGGGGCCGGATTTCCTGCCCGGCGCGGCCTGCTGGACATGAA
>NZ_JANX01000412.1 GCF_000767795.1 Inquilinus limosus MP06
GCTGGTCCCGGCCTCGACAAAAATCCCCTCACCCGGAGCCGCTTCGCGTCTCCGACCTCTCCCGCAAGCGGGAGAGGCAACACAAACCGGATCCCTTTAGGCCGCCTCGGCCAGGCCGCGCTTTTTCAAGAGCGCCGCCGGCTCCGGCGGGCGGCCGCGGAAGGCGCGGTAGGCCTCGGCCGGGTCGCGGCGGTAGCCGGCGGAGTACACGAACTCCGCCAGCCGGCCGGACACCGCCGGGTCGAAGATGTCGCCCGCCTCCTCGAACGCGCCGAAACCGTCCGCGTCCAGCACCTCGGACCATAGATAGCTGTAATAGCCGGCGGAATAGCCGCTGCCGGCAAAGACGTGCTGGAAATGCGGCGGCCGGTGCCGCATCACGATCGCCGACGGCATGCCGATCCGCTGCAGCGTCGCCCGCTCGAACGCCGCCGGGTCGGAGGCATCGGCGCCCGCCGCGTGGAAGTCGAGATCGACCAGCGCCGAGGAGATGAACTCGACCGTGGCGAAGCCCTGGTTGAAGGTGCGCGCCGCCAGCACCCGCTGCAGCAGTTCCTCCGGCATCGGCTCGCCGGTGCGGTAGTGCAGCGCGTGGCGGCGCAGGATCTCCGGCCGTTCCAGCCAGTGCTCGTAGAGCTGCGACGGGAACTCGACGAAGTCGCGCGCCACATTGGTGCCGGCGATCGCCGGATAGGTCAGGTCGGACATCAGCCCGTGCAGGGCGTGGCCGAATTCGTGGAACAGGGTGCGGGCGTCGTCGAAGCTGAGCAGGCTCGGCGTGCCCTCCGCCGCCTTGGCGAAGTTCATCACGTTGACGACGATCGGGCGCACCTCGCCGTCGAGACTCTCCTGCTCGCGGATCGCCTCCATCCAGGCGCCGCTGCGCTTGGACGGCCGGGCGAAATAGTCGCCGTAGAACAGGCCGACGAAGCGCCCGTCCCGGCCCGTCACCTCCCAGGCGCGGACGTCGGGATGCCAGACCGGCACATCCTTCTGCTCCCGGAAGGACAAGCCGAACAGGCGGTGCGCCGTGTCGAAGGCCGCCTCGATGATGCGCTCGAGCTGCAGGTAGGGCTTCAGCTCGCTCTCATCGAGGTCGAACTCCCGCTTGCGCTGCTGCTCGGCGTAGTAGCGCCAGTCCCAGGCGGCGATCTCGAAATTGCCGCCCTCTTCCGCCACCAGCGCCTGCAGCTTCTCCTGCTCGCGCAGCGCGCGGGCCCGGGCTGGAACCCAGACCGAGTTGAGCAGGCCCAGCGCCGCCTCCGGCGTCTTGGCCATGGTGTCGGCCAGGCGGAAATCGGCATAGCTGGGATAGCCCAGCAGCCGCGCCTGCTCCGCCCGCAGCGCCACGGTCTCGGCGATGATCGGCCGGTTGTCGGCGGCCGCGCCCTCGCCGCGGGCGATCCAGGCCTTGAATGCCGTCTCGCGCAGGTCGCGGCGGGACGAGAATTGCAGGAACGGCTCGATGCTGGAACGGCCGAGCGTGATCGCATGCTTGCCCGGCTGGCCGCGATCGGCCGCGGCGGCGGCCGCCGCGTCGCGCAGCTCCTGCGGCAGGCCGGCCAGGTCGGCCTCGCCGTCCAGCATCAGGGCATAGGCCTTCTCGTCGGCCAGGACGTTCTGGCCGAACTGGGTGCCCAGCGTGGCCAGCCGCTCGACGATCTCGGACAGGCGGCGCTTCGCCGCCTCGTCCAGCCCGGCACCGCTGCGGGTGAAGCCGAGATGATAGCGCTCCAGCACCCGGTCCTGCTCCGGCGTCAGGCCGAGCGTGCCGCGGCGCTGGAACAGCGCATCGACCCGGCGGAACAGCGCCGGGTTCTGCTGGATCGCATTGTGGTGCCGGGCCAGCAGCGGCGCGATGTCCCGCTCCACCGCCTCGAGATCGTCATTGCTGTGGGCCGAGGTCAGGTTGAAGAAGGCGGCGGCGACCCGGCGCAGCGTGCGGCCGCTGCGCTCCAGCGCCGCGACGGTGTTGTCGAAGCTCGGCTCGGCCGGGTCGCCGGCGATTGCCGCGATCTCGCGGTCATGCTCGGCCAAAGCGGCGTCGAAGGCCGGGCGGAAATGCTCCACCGCGATCCGCTGCCAGGGCGGGCTGCCGAAGGGCGTGGCCCATTCCGCGAGCAGCGGGTTGGCGGCGGTCTGGGTCGGCTGGTCGGGGCTCATCGGGTGCACCGCTGTGATCTGGATCCTTGGCCGCCAGACTAGCCAGGATCGCCGCCCCATGTCAGCAGCCCTGGCGCCGGCCCGGACGGAACCGGATCGTCGGGGCAGCATTCTCATTCCGAGATTTAAAATCTTGTAAATTTTGCATTGCAGCAAAATACTCCAGATATTGAATCACCTTCATAAAGATTTAATCACAGAACTACTGTCGCCGCGGTGGCGATTCCTATCCTGCGTCGCTAGCATATCCCCATATTCCAACGAAGAGCCGCCGGGCCGGAGCCCGGGGCCAGCAGGGGTTTGCAGATGACGACGCTGATTGTGAACGCACCGAACGGCATCGACGGTGCGGGATTCTCCTTCGATGCCCTGGGGCAGCTCGATTTCGACAATCCCAGGATCGCCTCCCTTACCTCCACCGCCGGACACATCAATTTCGACGGGGTGTCGATCGACATCGCCGGCACCGGCCTCGGCATCGGCCTGTTCGGCATCACCGGCGTGGTGACCGGGCTGGTGCTGTCCCAGAACGGCGTCGCCATCGCCACCCTGTCCGGCATGTCGGCCAGCGCGGCGACGACCTATTCGCAGATTGCCAACAACGACTTCACCGGCCTGGCCAACAGCCTGTTCGCTGGCCATGACGCACAGACCGGGTCGCAGAAGGCGGACACGCTGTCCGGCCTGGCCGGCAACGACACGCTCAGCGGCCTCGCCGGCAATGACACGCTCGAGGGCGGCAACGGCAACGACGTGCTGCGCGGAGGGGCCGGGGCCGACCACTTGGTCGGCGGCTCAGGCATCGACACGGCGATGTACAGCGAAAGCTCGGTTGGCGTAACGGTCGACATCGCCGCCGGCAACGGCATCGGCGGCAACGCCCAGGGCGACGTGTTGAGCGGCATCGAGGGGGTCTATGGCAGCTCCGGCAACGACGTCCTTTATGGCGGCGCCACTGGCAACACCCTGGTCGGCAATGCCGGCAACGACGTGATCGACGGCCGCGCCGGCCAGGACAGCCTGGGTGGCGGCGCCGGGGCCGACCGCTTCGTGTTCGATTCGATCACGCACAGCAAGGTCGACGCGCCCGACCGGATCGCCGATTTCAGCCATGCCGAGGGCGACCGGATCGACCTGCGCCCGATCGACGCCAACACCGGTGCCGGCGGCAACCAGGCCTTCAGCTTCATCGGCGCGGCGGCCTTCGGCCACCATGCCGGCGAGCTGCACTATGCCATCACCGGCAGCGCCACCACCGTCTCCGGCGACGTCAACGGCGACGCCAAGGCCGATTTCAGCATTGTCCTGACTGGTGCGATCCACCTGGTTGCGGCCGACTTCCTGCTGTAGCGGGCGGACGTCAGAGACCCGTTTGAGAGTGCGCTGGCGCGAGTCGGCTGGCGGTGGTTTCGAGAACCGGAGCGCAGCGGACGTTTAAGTCCGTGAGCACCGGAAGCGCAGAAACCGCCGTCAGACGGCCACGCCAGTAGCGCTATCGAACGGGTCTCTCAGCAGCCGGTCAGGCGCGGCGTCCGCTCGACCTCCAGCCCGAAGGTCGGCCGCAGATACGTGCCGGCGACATTGCCGAAGAACGCCGCGACCAGCCACAGCCAGCCATGCAGGCTGCCGGAGGCGATGCCGGAGAAATAGGCGCCGATGTTGCAGCCATAGGCCAGCCGGGCGCCGTAGCCGAGCAGCAGCCCGCCGACCACGGCGGCGGCGACCTGGCGGCCGGGGATCCGCCACACCGGGGCGAAGCGCCCGGCCAGGCCGGCGGCCAGCAGCGCGCCGACGATGATGCCGATATCCATCACCGAGGTGATGTCGGTCAGGATGCTGCCGTTCAAGGCCGCGGCATTGGCCGGCTTCGCCCAGTAGGGCCAGCTGGCCGGGTCGAAGCCGACCAGCGCTGCCGCCTTGGAGCCCCAGAGGGCGAAGGCCGAGGTGATGCCCCAGGGCCGCCCGGCCAGGGCCAGGGTGACGAAGTTCAGCACCGCCAGGGCGACGCCGCCCCAGACCAGCGGCCAGGGCCCGCGCAGCAGCCGCTGCAGCCCGCGCATCGCCGGCGCTTCAGAGGCCACCAGGGCGCCGTGGATGCGGCGCTCGCGCAGCACGGTCAGGCCGGCGATCGCGGCGAAGAGGGCGAGGCTGAGCGCCAGCGCCGGCCACAGCCCGAGGCTGGTCACCAGCGATACAGGCGGCAGCGACGGCTGCGCCGTCCACCAGTGCAGATGCGCCGCGCCGATCGCCGAGCCGATGATGAAGAAGACCAGGGTCAGCACCATGCGGGTCGAGCCGCCGCCGACCGTGTAGAGCGTGCCGGAGGCGCAGCCGCCGCCGAGCTGCATGCCGATGCCGAAGAGGAAGGCGCCGACCACCACCGAGACGCCGAGCGGCGAGACATTGCCGCTGACCGGCTGGCCGAACAGGGTGCCGGCCGAAAGCGCCGGGAAGAACAGCAGCACGGCGACCGCCAGCATCACCATCTGCGCCCTGAGGCCGGCGCCGCGGCCATCGGCGATGAAGACGCGCCAAGCCGAGGTGAAGCCGAAGGCGGCGTGGTACAGCACGGCGCCGAGCGCCGCGCCCAGGATGTAGAGCGCCGCCTGGCGGGCATCGATCACCGTGGAGAGCAGCAGCACGCCGGCGAGCAGCACCAGCCCGGCCAGGCCGACGACGCGCCCGTTGATCGCCGGGGCAAGGCGGGGGCCGGCGGAGACATCCCTGCCCGGAAGACTGACTGTCGACATCACCTGAATCCGGAAGCGACCGCCGCCGTGGCGATCTCTCGCGGATCACATGGCCATGCCGTACAAAATGTCAATTCCAAAAAATCAACAGACCGGAAATGGATTTCCGGTCTGTGTCCGAGCCACGAGCCCGGAGGCCGAAGCGTCAGGCCGTCGCGGGCGGCAGCGTCCCGTTCGGCGTGGCGTGATCGACCGCGGCCGGCAGGTGCTGGGACAGGAAGGCCAGGACCTTGTCCGTGGGGATGCCGAGCGACGCCGCGATCTGCTGGACATGCTGGTCGCCCAGCGCGGCCTGGATCTGCTCGGCGCTGACCGGCAGGTTGCCGCCGGTGCCGATCCAGGAATTCACCTGGTCGCCCAAGCCGCCGGCCTGCAGCTTGGCCAGGATTCCCTGCAGCCCGCCGGCCTGGGCCAGGGCATTGGACAGCAGCGCCGGAATGCCCTCCGGCGCCTCCTTGGCGATGAGGTCGCCGACGGCGCCCTTGATGTTGTCGAACAAGCTCATGATCGACTCCCCGTCGCTGGGCGATGGAAGGGACAGTGACGCAGCACTCAGGTTGGGCGGGCGGCACGCGACGGTCAGGCCGGCGCGCCGCCCCGGCCCCGGATCAGCCCTTCAGGCGGGCGTTGCACTGGCTGTAGTAGCCGCCGCCCTTCTCGATCCAGCGCAGGCCGCCATTGCCGTTGTTGGCCTTGTTGGCGTTGTACTGGTCGAGGCAGGTGTGCATCCGCGCCTTGCCCGGGGTCTCGTTCGCGTATTTCGAACGAGACGGCCGTCGGGAACACCGCATTGCCGGCCGCCCGCAGGTGCTGCCGGAGCCGCGGCGGGCTTGGCGGCCGCAGCGGGCGCCGCC
>NZ_JANX01000413.1 GCF_000767795.1 Inquilinus limosus MP06
CCCCTCCCGCGAGGGGAGGGGGGACTCAAAATGGGCCGCGTGCGGTCGAGCGTTAAGCTTCCACGCCCTCGACATACCAGTCCATCTTGGCGATCTCCTCGTCGCTGAGGGACTTGCCCTCGGGCACGACCAGCTCGCCCTTCTGGTTCTTGATCGGGCCGGCGAAGGGGTCGAGCGTGCCGGTGATGATGTCGGCCTTGGTCTTCTCCGCCGCGGCCACCACCTCGGGCGGCATCGCCTCATTGTACGGCGCCAGCGTGACCATGCCGTGCTTGAAGCCCCACCAGATGCTGGAGGACTTCCAGGTGCCGTCCATCACGGCCTGCACCCGCTCGACATAATACGGGCCCCAATTGTCGACGATCGAGGTCAGCTGCGCCTTGGGCGCGAAGTTGCGCATGTCCGAGGCCTGGCCGAAGGCATGGATGCCGCGCGCCTCCGCCACCTGGATCGCGGCCGGGCTGTCGGTGTGCTGGCACAGGATGTCGGCGCCGCCGTCGATCAGCGCCTTGGCGCCGTCGCTCTCCTTGCCCGGGTCGTACCAGCTGTTGACCCAGATCACCTTCACCTTCATGTCCGGCCGGATCTTCCGCGCGGCCAGAGTGTAGGCGTTGATGCCCATCACCACCTCGGGGATGGGAACCGAGCCGATATAGCCGGTGACGCCGGTCTTGGTCATGTGGCCGGCGATGGTGCCGCACACCGCGCGCCCCTCATGGAAACGGGCATTGTAGGTGCTGACATTCGGCGCGGTCTGGTAGCCGGTGGCGTGCTCGAACTTCACCTTCGGCAGGGTTTTGGCCACCCGGATCGTCGGGTTCATGTAGCCGAAGGAGGTGGTGAAGATCAGCTCGTTGCCGGCCTGGGCCAGCTGGCGCAGCACGCGCTCGGCGTCCGGGCCCTCCGGCACGCTCTCGACATAGCTGGTCTTCACCTTGTCGCCGAACTTCGCCTCGATCTCGCGGCGGGCGATGTCGTGGCCGTGGGTCCAGCCGTAATCGCCGATCGGGCCGATATAGATGAAGCCGACCTTCAGCGGGTCCGCCGCCCAGATCCGGCCGGGCAGGATCGTCGTCGCCAGGGTGGCCGCGGAACCCGCCAGAACCGACCGGCGGGAGAAGCGCATCGACATGAAGACCTCCTTGTTGTGATTCATCGGATGATAGCGATCCGTGATTGGAAGCGCGATTGGGATCGCGCTCCTGTCCAGCCTAGATGGAGGGCCGGAACGGCTTGCCCAGCGCGGCCGGCGCCTGCAGCCGGCCGCGCCACGGCCCGGCGGCGATGACCACCAGCACCGCGATGGTGGCGAGATAGGGCAGCATGGTGAAGACCTGCGCCGGGATGTCGATGCCGCCGATGCCCTGGGCGTGCAGCTGCAGGATGGTGACGCCGCCGAACAGATAGGCGCCCAGCAGCACCCGCCACGGCCGCCAGGACCCGAACACCACCAGCGCCAGCGCGATCCAGCCGCGGCCCGCGGTCATGCCCTCGATCCACAGCGGGGTGTAGGACAGCGACAGGAAGGCGCCGGCCAGCCCGGCCATGGCGCCGCCGAACAGGCAGGCCAGGTAGCGCACCAGCAGCACCGGATGGCCGATCGAATGCGCCGATTCCGCGGATTCCCCAACCGCGCGCAGCACCAGCCCGGCGCGGCTGCGCTTCAAGAACCAGGCGACCCCAAAGGTCATGGCGACCGACAGGTAGACCAGCGCGTCCTGGCCGAACAGCAGCGGGCCGACGACCGGCAGGTCGGTCAGCACCGGCAGCGACAGCTTCGGCAGCGGCGCGATCGGGTGGCCGACGAAGCCGGAGCCGAGCAGGGCGCTCAGCCCCACGCCGAAGATGGTCAGGGCCAGGCCGGTGGCGACCTGGTTGGCCATCAGCGTCAGGGTCAGCACCGCGAAGATCAGCGACATCGCCGTGCCGGCCAGGGCCGCGGCCAGGATGCCCAGCGCCGGCTGGCCGGTGGTGAAGGTGACGGCGAAGCCGGTGACCGCGCCGATCAGCATCATGCCCTCGACGCCGAGATTGAGGACGCCGGAGCGCTCGACCACCAGCTCGCCCAGCGCGGCGAGGAGGAGGGGGGTGGCCGCGGTGATCACCGTCGCCGCGATCAGGACGAACATCTCCATCACGACACCGTTGCAGGCTTGGGGGCGGCCTGGGCCGAGGTCCAGCGCAGGCGGTAGCGGACCAGCACGTCGGCGGCCAGCAGGTAGAACAGCAGCATGCCCTGGAACACCCCGGTCGCCGCAGTCGGCAAGCCCGCCGAGACCTGGGCGTTCTCACCGCCGATATAGGACAGGGCCATGACCATCCCGGCGACGACGATGCCGATCGGGTGCAGCCGGCCGAGGAAGGCGACGATGATGGCGGTGAAGCCATAGCCCGGCGTCAGCTGCGGGATCAGCTGGCCGATCGGGCCCGCCGCCTCGAAGGTGCCGGCCAGCCCGGCCAGGGCGCCGGACAGCAGCAGGCTGAACCAGGTCACGCGCTTGCGGCTGAAGCCGGCGAAGCGGGCGGCGGCCGGGGCCTGGCCCACCACCTGGATCTGGAAGCCGAACACGGTGCGGCCCATCAGGAACCAGGCGCCGACCGCGACCACGCCGGCCACCAGCACGCCGAGATGCAGCCGGGTGCCCTCGACCAGGATCGGCAGCACCGCGGCGTCGGTGAACATCCGGGTCTGCGGGAAGTTGTAGCCGTCGGGATCCTTCCACGGCCCGTAGACCAGGAGGCCCAGCACCTGGACGGCGACATAGGTCAGCATCAGGCTGGTCAGGATCTCGCTGACGTCGAAGCGGGTCTTCAGGAAGGCCGGGATCGCGGCATAGGCCATGCCGCCCAGGGCGCCGGCGATGCACATCGCCGGCAGGATCCACCAGCCCTCCTCGCCCCAGAAGGCGAGGGCGACGGCGCCGGCGGCGACGGCGCCGATGATCAGCTGGCCCTCCGCCCCGATGTTCCAGACATTGGCCCGGAAGCCGATGGCCAGGCCGGTGGCGATCAGGATCAGCGGTGCCGCCTTCACCCCCAGCTCGGTCCAGCCGTAGAAGCTTTCCACCGGCACGATCAGGAACTGGTACAGCGTCTCGGCCGGGTCCAGGCCGAGGGCCAGGAACAGCAGGTAGCCGCTGGCGACGGTCAGGGCGATGGCGATCAGCGGCGTCAGCCACACCATGGCGCGGGACGGTTCCCGCCTGGGCTCGATCCTAAGCGACATGGACGGCAGGCTCCTTCTGGTCGGCCGCGGCCGGCTCGGTGCCGTGCAGCCCGCCCATCAGCAGGCCGATCTCGGCGACCGAGATGTCATGGGTCGGCCGGGCCTCGGACAGGCGGCCGAGATTGATCACAGCGATGCGGTCGGTGACCTGCAGCAGCTCGTCGAGGTCCTGCGAGATCACCACCACCGCGGCGCCGTTCTGGGCCAGGGTCATCAGCGCCTGGTGGATCGCGGTGGCGGCGCCGGCATCGACGCCCCAGGTCGGCTGCGACACGATGAAGATCTCGGGCGTCTGCAGCACCTCGCGCCCGACCACGTATTTCTGCAGGTTGCCGCCGGACAGGCTGCCGGCCGCCGCCTCGGCCCCGCGGGCCTTGACGCCGAACTCATGGATCACGCGCTCGGCATAGCGGCGGGCCAGGCCGGCGCGGATCAGCCCGCCGGGCGCCAGCTTCATCCGGTTGCGGGCGCTCAGCAGCGTGTTGGCCGCCAGGCTCATCTCCGGCACCGCGGCGTGGCCGTTGCGCTCCTCCGGCACGCTGCACAGCCCCAGCAGGCGGCGCTGCTCCGCGCTCATCCCCCCCACCGGCCTGCCGGCGATGCGGATGGCTGTCGCCGGCCGCACCCGCCGCTCGCCCGACAGCGCCTGCAGCAGCTCGTTCTGGCCGTTGCCGGCGATGCCGGCGATGCCCAGGATCTCGCCGGCGCCGACGGTGAAGCCGATCTCCTTCAGCGCCGTGCCGAAGGGGCCGTCGGCGGGCAGGCTCAGATTTTCGACCACCAGCTTCGGGTCGGACGCGCCGCGGGCGCCACGCCGCGCCAGGGTGCGCAGCTCGGCCCCGATCATCATCTGCGCCATGCTGCGCGCGGTTTCGGCCGCCGGGTCGCAGGACCCGACCACCTTGCCGCCGCGCATGATCGTCGCCCGGCTGCACAGCGCCTTGATCTCGTGCAGCTTGTGGCTGATGTACAGGATCGAGCAGCCTTCCGACGCCAGGCGGCGCAGCGTCTCGAACAGCCGCTCGACCTCCTGCGGGGTCAGGACCGAGGTCGGCTCGTCCATGATCAGCAGCTTCGGGTCCTGCAGCAGGCAGCGCACGATCTCGACCCGCTGGCGCTCGCCCACCGACAGGGTGTGGATCTCGCGATGCGGGTCCAGCGGCAGGCCGTAGGCCTCGGACACCTCGCGGATCCGCCTGGCCAGGACGCGCCGGTCGGGCGGGCTTTCCAGGCCGAGGGCGATGTTCTCGGCCACGGTCAGCGCCTCGAACAGCGAGAAATGCTGGAACACCATGCCGATGCCGAGGCGGCGGGCCTCATGCGGGCTGGCCGGGCGGGCCGGCTGCCCGTTCCACAGGATCTCGCCGGCATCGGGCTGCAGCAGGCCGTAGATCGATTTCACCAGCGTCGACTTGCCGGCGCCGTTCTCGCCGAGCAGCGCGTGGATCTCGCCGGGCTGGACGGAAAAGCTTACGCCGTCGTTCGCGACGAGGCTCGCGAACCTCTTGGTGATGCCGCGCAGTTCGATGCGCGCGGGGCCGGCCCCCGGGTTGCGGTCCATGCAGCCTCCTGTTCTGGGCCTGCCCCCGCCGCCGGTTTGTCGGCGGGGGCGGGCACGTCCTTAGCCTTGGCGAAGGCGATGAGCAATTCCGCCGCGACCATGGCGGCGATGACTGGCGGGCGCTTGTCCCGCCCGAGGCCCGCCCCGATCGGGCAGGTCAGCTCTCCGGCGCGCCGCGGGTCGTTGCCGCGGGCCCGGAACCAGCGCTCGAAACGCTCGCGCTTGGTGGCCGATCCGATCAGCCCGACATAGGCGGCGTCGCCGCGCCGCAGGGCCGCTTCCGTCACCTCGAAATCCATGGCATGGCTGTGGGTCATGACCAGGTACGCCGCGCCGGGCGGGGCCTCGGCGACCGCGTCGGTCGGGGTCGGCGTCAGCCGTCGGGTGATGCCCTCGGGGATCTCGGCCGGGAACTCGTCGGCGCGGCCGTCGATCCATTGGATCTTCACCGGCAGCGGCGCCAAGGCGCGGGCCAGGGCCTTGCCGACATGGCCGGCGCCGAACACCAGGACGCTGGGGCGGTCCGCAGCCTCCGCGGCCTCCTCGGCCTCGATCCGGGCCAAAGTGGCGCCGTCGGCCAGCTCCAGGTCGATCACCACGAAGCCGCCGCAGCACTGGCCGATGGCGGGGCCGAGCGGGATCTCGACCCGCTGCGCCCGCTCCTTGGCCGCGATCAGGGCCCGGGCGGCGGCGATCGCGTCCCATTCCATGCGCCCGCCGCCGATGGTGCCGCGGGCGGCGCCGGCGGTGACCAGCATGTGCACGCCGGCCTCGCGCGGGGTCGACCCGCGGGCCTCCGCCAGCGTCACCAGCACCGCCGGCTCGCCATCGCCGAGCCACAGCCGGAGAGTGGAGGCGAGCGGGGTCATGTCGGCCCTCCCGCGCTGTGGCCATCCCCCAGGAAATCATTGCAAAATTGAGTCCCCCCTCCCCTCCGCGGGAGGGGGTAGGGGGAGGG
>NZ_JANX01000414.1 GCF_000767795.1 Inquilinus limosus MP06
AATCTCGGTCTGGCCGGCCGGGCCGAAGGCGCCCAGCACCTCCGCCGGGCAGCCCTCGCGCCCGGCCTGGACGACCGCGGCGTCGCTGGCCACCACCCGCGTGTCGAGGCGCCGGCTCAGCCGCTCCAGCCGGCTGGCGACGTTGACGGTGTCGCCGACCACGCCGAATTCCAGGCGCCGCTCGTCGCCGATATTGCCCATCACCACCAGCCCGTAATGCAGGCCGATGCCGACCTCGATCGGCGCGGCGCCGCGCGCCTGGCGCTTGGCGTTCCAGCGCTCGACCTCATGGCACATGGCGCGGGCGCAGCTGAGCGCGTTGCTGGCGTCGCGCGGGCCGGGCTGCGGCGTGCCGAAGGTCGCCATGACGCAGTCGCCGATATACTTGTCGATCGTGCCTTCATGGGCGAAGACCTGCTGCGCCATGCGGCGATGGAAGCTGCGCAGCAGCGCCACCACCCGCTCCGGCGCCAGCCCCTCGGCCTGGCCGGAGAATCCGACGATGTCGACGAACAGGATCACCGCCGGCTGGCGCTGGATCTCGCCGAAGGGCGAGGCCGAGCCGGCGAGCCGGCCGACCAGATTGGGCGAGAAGTAGCGCGACAGCGCCGCCTTGGCCGCCTCCATCCGTGCCGCCCGTCCGACCAGCCGGCGCGACCGCCACACGGCCAGCGCCAGCACCAGCGTCATCAGCACCAGGACGACGGTCTGGATCATCCACAGCGTGCTGCTGACGGCGTGCGGGTCGAGCGACATCGCGATGCGCACGGCGTCGGGGCTCGGGCCGTCGACCACGTCGTTGGCGCTGGTGACGATGCTGTCCGGCCGCGTCGCCAGCCAGGCAAAACCGAGCGACCAGGAGACTGTCAGCGCTCCGCCGACCAGCAGCACCAGCTTGGGTGAATAGCTGAGCGCCACGCCGCACAGGAACAGCAGCAGGAACAGGAAGTTCGGGACGCGCTGGGTGAACTGGACCGGCAGCTCGGACCCGAACAGCGGGTTCGGCGCCACCATGACGAAGGTCAGCACCACCGCATCCAGCACCAGGAAGGCGCCGACGCCCCAGACGCCGATGCTGCCGCGCCGCTGCAGCAGATAGGGGATCAGGCCGAGCACGAGGAAGACGGCCATCAGGCCGATATAGGCCACCGACCGCCCGACCGGGATCCATATCGCGACATAGACGGCCAGCAGCGCCAGCACCAGGACGCGGCCATAGAAGACATAGGACAGACCGTCCCGCTCCTCCCGCTCCATGGCACCCCGGACGCCAAGAGGCGTCGCCTGCGCCGGTCTCGCCATGCCGCCCTCCAGCCCGATGATGCGCAGGAAATGGGGCTTCCGCGTGGGTTTCGCCAGGGTCAGGATGACGACAGGTCGCCCCTGCCCTGCGCCATGCGGCCGCCCCGGGGCTTTCCCCGCGCGCGTTCCTTCCTTATAAGAGCGCGCTCCTTCGGGAGCGTGCCCCCTTGTACCCAGCAGGCCGCCCCCATGCCCAAGCGCACCGACATCCGCTCGATCTGCATCATCGGCGCCGGCCCGATCGTCATCGGCCAGGCCTGCGAGTTCGACTATTCCGGCGCCCAGGCCTGCAAGGCGCTGAAGCAGGAGGGCTACCGCGTCATCCTGGTCAACTCCAACCCGGCGACGATCATGACCGATCCGGAGCTGGCGGACGCGACCTATATCGAGCCGATCACGCCGGAGATCGTGGCCCGGATCCTGGAGCAGGAGAAGCCGGACGCCCTCTTGCCGACCATGGGCGGGCAGACGGCGCTGAACACCGCCATGGCGCTGGCCGAGAACGGCACGCTGAAGCGGCTGGGGATCGAACTGATCGGGGCCAAGCGCGAGAGCATCGAGAAGGCCGAGGACCGCGCCAAGTTCCGCGAGACCATGGACGAGATCGGCCTGGAATCGCCGAAGAGCGCGGTGGTGCACAGCCTGTCGGAAGCAATCGACGCGCTGCCGAATGTCGGACTGCCGGCGATCATCCGCCCGTCCTTCACCCTCGGCGGCACCGGCGGCGGCATCGCCTACAACCGGGTCGAGTTCGAGGAGATCGTCCGTTCCGGCCTCGCCGCCAGCCCGACGCGCGAGGTGCTGATCGAGGAATCCGTCCTCGGCTGGAAGGAATATGAGATGGAGGTGGTCCGCGACCGCGCGGACAACTGCATCATCATCTGCTCGATCGAGAATGTCGATCCGATGGGCATCCACACCGGCGACAGCGTCACCGTGGCCCCGGCCCTGACGCTGACCGACAAGGAATACCAGCGGATGCGCGACGCCTCGATCGCGGTCTTGCGCGCGATCGGCGTCGACACCGGCGGGTCGAACGTGCAGTTCGCCGTCGACCCCGAGACCGGCCGCATGGTCGTGATCGAGATGAACCCGCGGGTCAGCCGCTCCTCCGCCCTCGCCTCCAAGGCCACCGGCTTCCCGATCGCCAAGGTCGCGGCCAAGCTGGCGGTCGGCTACACGCTGGACGAGCTGGCCAACGACATCACCAAGGTGACCCCGGCCAGCTTCGAGCCGACGATCGACTATGTCGTCGTCAAGATGCCGCGCTTCACCTTCGAGAAGTTCCCGGGCGCCGAGCCGACCCTGACCACGAGCATGAAGTCGGTCGGCGAGGCGATGTCGATCGGCCGCAGCTTCCCGGAGGCGCTGCAGAAGGCGCTGCGGTCGATGGAGACCGGCCTGTCCGGCCTGGACGAGATCGAGATCCCCGGCCTGGCCATGGACGCGCCGGACCCGCAGGTGATCCGCGCCGCCCTGGCCCGCCCGACCCATGACCGGCTGCTGGTGATCGCCCAGGCGATACGCCTCGGCCTCGGGGTCGAGGAGATCCGCGCCGCCTGCAAGTTCGACCCCTGGTTCCTGCGCGAGATCGAGCGGATCGTCGCGGCGGAAGAGGAGGTGCGGCGCTACGGCCTGCCCGAGGACGCGCAGGGCTTCGCCCGGCTGAAGCGCCTCGGCTTCTCCGACGCCCGCCTGGCGAAGCTGGCGGACGTGTCCGAGGCCGAGGCCGCCGCGGCCCGCCGCGGCCTGGGCGTGATGCCGGTCTACAAGCGGATCGACACCTGCGCCGGCGAGTTCGCATCGGCGACACCTTATATGTACTCGACCCACGAGGCCGGCTTCGACGAGGGCGAGTGCGAATCCGACCCGACCGACCGCGAGAAGATCGTCATCCTCGGCGGCGGCCCGAACCGGATCGGCCAGGGCATCGAGTTCGACTATTGCTGCGTCCACGCCGCCTATGCGCTGAAGGAGGCCGGCTACGAGACCATCATGGTCAACTGCAATCCGGAGACGGTGTCGACCGACTACGACACCTCCGACCGGCTGTATTTCGAGCCGCTGACCGCCGAGGACGTGATCGAGCTGATCCGGGTGGAGCAGGAGCGCGGCACGGTCAAGGGCGTGATCGTGCAGTTCGGCGGCCAGACCCCGCTGAAGCTGGCGCATGACCTTGAGGAAGCCGGCATCCCGATCCTGGGCACGCCGAAGGATGCGATCGACCTGGCCGAGGACCGCGAGCGTTTCCGCGACCTGCTGGACAAGCTGGGCCTGCGCCAGCCGAAGAGCGGCATCGCCCATTCGGTCGAGGAGGCCGAGGCGATCGTGCAGGAGGTCGGCTTCCCCTGCCTGATGCGCCCGTCCTACGTGCTGGGCGGCCGGGGCATGGAGATCGTGCACGACCTCCAGGGCTTCCGCCGCTACATCACCACGGCCGTCAAGGTCTCCGGCCGCAACCCGGTGCTGATCGACCGCTACCTGCAGGACGCGATCGAGGTCGATGTCGATGCGGTGCGCGACCGCGAGCAGGTCTATGTCGCCGGCATCATGGAGCATATCGAGGAGGCCGGGATCCATTCCGGCGACAGCGCCTGCGCCCTGCCGCCCTATTCCCTGCCCGCCTTCGTGGTGCATGAGATCGAGCGCCAGACCCGGATGCTGGCCGACGGCCTGGGCGTCATCGGCCTGATGAACACCCAGTTCGCGGTCAAGGACAACGAGGTCTACGTCATCGAGGTGAACCCGCGCGCCAGCCGCACCGTGCCCTTCGTGGCCAAGGCGACCGGCACGCCGATCGCCAAGATCGCGGCCCGGGTGATGGCCGGGGAGCGGCTGGCCGACTTCACCCTGACGGGCCCGACCCCGCCCTACACCGCGGTGAAGGAGGCTGTGTTCCCGTTCAACCGCTTCCCCGGCGTCGACGTCATCCTGGGGCCGGAGATGAAGTCGACCGGCGAGGTCATGGGGCTGGACCGCGACTTCGGCCGCGCCTTCGCCAAGAGCCAGCTGGGCGCCAACCAGAAGGTGCCGCTGTCCGGCACCGTCTTCATCTCGGTCAAGGACCGGGACAAGCCGGCGATCCTCGCGGTCGCCCGCCGTATCGCCGAGCTGGGCTTCGAGATCCTGGCCTCGACCGGAACGGCCAAGGCGCTGGAGGAGGGCGGGCTCAAGGTCCGGCGCATCAACAAGGTGATGGAAGGCCAGCCGCACATCGTCGATGCCATCCTGAATGGCGAGGTCCAGCTGGTGTTCAACACCACCGACGGCGCCCAGACGGTGCGCGACAGCTTCGGCTTGCGCCGCGCCGCGCTGGTCAATAACATTCCCTACTCGACGACCGTGGCCGGAGCGCGCGCGACCGTGGAGGCGATCGCCGCGCTGAAGGCCGGGGCGCTTGAAGTCGCCCCGCTGCAATCCTACCTAGGTTCGGCGCGGTAGCACCGGGGGCAGGGATACGAGCAGGTCTGGAGACCGGCGTCCTTGACGCCGGGTGTACCGCTTTTTGGCTTTTTGGGACTGGAGCGCAATGGAAAAGGTGCCGATGACCGCGGCGGGGTACAACCGGCTGCAGGAAGAGTTGAAGCATCTGAAGAGCGTGGCGCGGCCCGAGGTGATCAAGGCGATCGCGGAGGCGCGCGAGCATGGTGACCTGTCCGAAAACGCTGAATACCACGCGGCGCGCGAGCGCCAGAGCTTCATCGAAGGCCGGGTGATGGAGCTGGAGGACCGGATCAGCCGGGCCGACATCATCGACACCTCCAAGCTGTCGGGCGACACCGTCAAGTTCGGCGCCACCGTGACGCTGGCGGACGAGGACACCGACGAGGAGATCACCTACCAGATCGTCGGCCAGGACGAGTCCGACATCAAGGAAGGCCGCCTGTCGATCACCGCCCCGCTGGCGCGCTCGCTGATCGGCAAGGCCGAGGGCGACCAGGTCGAGGTCACCACCCCCGGCGGCTCCAAGAGCTACGAGATCGTCACGGTCCAGTTCGTCTGACCGGCCGACTTTCCTCCGGTTACAGCGGCCTCGCTTCGGCGGGGCCGTTTGCTTTGGGGCGAACGCCGGTCCGTCCGGCCGCGGCGCCGGTCCTCCGCCGGATCTGCAGGAAAGCGAGCCCGGCGAGGCCGCCGAGGCCGGCCGTCAGCCAGAGGGCCGGTGCGGGCCCGAACCGCTCCAGCAGGGCGGCGAACAGGAACGGCGCCAGGGCGGAGGCGATGTGGACGACGCTGGAGATCCAGCCGAGCCGTTCGGCATAGCCGTTGCGCCCGAACAGCGCCAGCGGCACCGTGCCGCGGACGATGCTGTTCAGCCCGGAGCCCAGCCCAAACAGGATTGCGAAGCCAAGCGCCGCCGCCAGGGCGGGCGCGCCGAGCAGCAGCAGGCCGAGCGCCAGCGGCGGCAAGCCGGCGGCGACGATCGCGAGGCCGACC
>NZ_JANX01000415.1 GCF_000767795.1 Inquilinus limosus MP06
GGTTGTCGATCGAAGGGCGCGGACCACGACTTTCGGTCCTTGCGGCCCGAACCCCCTCCCCCTGGCCCCCTCCCGCAAGGGGAGGGGGGACTAAAAGGACTCACACCGCGTGCACCCCCTGCGCCGCCTTGACCATGTGGAAGGCGACCAGGAGCTGGGTGAGGGCGAGGGGGTGGCTGACCGCCCGGCCGGCGGCGCCGTCATAGCGGCCGAGGTCGTCGCGCAGGTGGCTGGCCTCGGGGATATGCTCCCAGAGATACTCCTCCACCCGCTCGGCCCGGCGGTCGGAGATCGAGCCGCGGATCTCCAGCACGTCGACCGGCTTGCCCTCGTCGCGGGTCAGCTCGAAGCCGACGCTGCCGTCGCCCACCGCCTCGATCAGCCGCGAGAAGTTCGGGTGCGGCAGGGTCGGGCGCAGGATATGGGCGACGTCCAGCCGGTGGTCTGTCTCCGGCGCCCCGGCCGAGGAATTGGCGCCGGGCGGCCGCTGGAAGCGGATGACGATGTCGGCGAACAGCCGCTGCGGCCGGATGAAGGTCGGGCTGTCGTATTCCCGCTTCTTCAGCGAGTCCAGCACCTGCTCGGCGGTGTAGCCGCGCTTGGTGGTGTCGCGGTGCACCTTCCAGCGCACCCGCAGCTCCTCCTCCGGGTCGAGGTAGATCTTGACGTCGTAGCAGTCGCGCATCGCCCGCGTGGCGTAGCCGAGCAGCCCCTCCGCGACCACGAACTCCTTCGGCTCGATGTATTCCGGCCGGTCCAGAGTCCCCTGGTCGTGGTTGTAGATCGGCTTCAGGATCGGCTGGCCCTGGCGCAGCAGGTGCAGATGCTGCTCCAGGATGTCGACATAGTTGCCGGCGGGGTCGAGGGCCGAGACCCCGTTCGCCGCCCGCTCGCGCCGGTCGTAGCGGTGATAGTCGTCGGTGCAGATCAGGGTGCAGCGCTGCGGCCCCAGGATCTCGGCGATGCCGCGCGACAGCGTGGTCTTGCCGGCCGCGGAGTCACCGACGATCCCGAGGATGATGGGCCGGTCGAAGGAGGGCTTGGACATTCTGGTCTCCCGTCTCGGGTCGTGATCGACGAGCAGGCTCGGCATGGCGGGTGGCGGGGAGCGGTGCAGCCAGCTCCGCCCTGCCTCCTCTTGTCCCTCCCCCTCCCCTCGCGGGAGGGGGAGGGGGCTTTCTCGAAGCGGGAGAGGCCTGCCCTGGCCGGCACCGCCCCCCTCCCCCCGCCCCCCTCCCGCGGAGGGGAGGGGAGGGTGAAAAGGACTGGCCCGGTCACCGCATGGCCTCCTGCGCCTGGCCGGGGCCCGGCCCCAGCAGGGCGGTCTCGACATAGGTGGTCAGCACCTGCCACTGCCGGTCCGGCGCGGTGAGCATCAGCGACTGGGTGCGGGTGCTGGGGCCGCGGCGCGACACGCCCTCGAACAGCAGGCCGGTGGTGATGCCGGTGGCGGCGAACCACACCTTGTCGCTGCGCACCAGCTCCTCCACCCCCCACCAGCGGCGGGTGTCGAGCCCGGCATGGGCCACGGCGGCGCGCTCATGCTCCAGCTGCGGGTCGAGGCGGCCCAGGAACTCTCCCCCCAGCGCGCGGATGGCGCAGGCCGCCAGCACCCCTTCGGGCGTGCCGCCGGTGCCCATCAGGCAGTCGACCTCGCCGCCCGGCATGGCGGCGACGATGGCGCCGGCCACGTCGCCGGCGGGGTACAGGGCGACGCGGGCGCCGGCGGCGTGGATCTCCTCCACCAGCCGGCGGTGGCGCGGCTTCTCCAGCACATAGACCGAGAGGTCGGAGACGGGCTTGCCCAGCGCCTGGGCCAGCACCTTCAGCTTGTCGCGGGTCGGGGCCAGCGGGTCGATGCGGCCCTTGACGGCCGGCGGGCCGGCGAACTTCTCCATGTAGAAGGCGGGGCCGGGGTCGAACATGGCGCCCTGCGGCGTCATCGCCACGGCGGCCAGGGCGTTGGTCTGGCCGTTGGCCAGGTGGCTGGTGCCGTCCACGGGGTCGACCGCGATGTCGACGGCCTGGCCGGTGCCGCGGCCCAGCCTTTCGCCCTTGTACAGCTGCGGCGCCTCGTCCTTCTCGCCCTCGCCGATGACGATGCGGCCATCGATGTCGAGATGGTTGAGGACGGTGCGCATGGCGTCGACCGCGGCGGCGTCGCCCTCGTCCTTGCGGCCGCGGCCGATCCAGTCGAAGGCGGCGCGGGCGGCGGCCTCGGTGACGCGGCGCAGCGCGTAGATGAAGCCGTCCTCGGTGATGGCGGCACCGGTCATGCGCATCTCCACCCGTTCCCCGCCGGCCGGCCGGAAGGGCCGGGGCGGGGGCTTCAGAGGGGAGTCTGCCGCTCCCCGGGACGGTCAGGGTGGGGGAGGGCCGCCGGCCCCGGAACGCCCGCCCGGGTGGGCGGGCGCGATCTTACGGGTGGGATGGAGCCTGCCCGGATGGGTGGGTCAACTACTTCTTGAAGGAAGTCGCACGAGCGTCTGTCGGACGAAAAACTCCATGCGTGTAACAAACCGTTTCCGCCGTCTCCTAATATGATGAGGGCCACTTGAGGGCTCATCTCCGACGCGGAACAGGCTGCGTCACAAAACCAGGAGAGTAACATGTTGAATAATCAGAACACTCGCGACCCGTCTGAAAGCCTCAGCCCCTCTTGGGGAGATGAGGCGCCCCGCGGTGGCAGGGCGGTCATGAATCGGATCCTTAAGGAGAAGGCGACCGTTCCGCTCTTCTTTGCGCAGACGCTGATTCAGTCATTGCGCGACGTCGGTTATAATCACACCACTTCAGCTCTTTGCGAACACGTCGACAATGCGATCCAGGCTGGTGCAACAGAAGTCCGTATCTTCTTCCGGCAGAGCGGGACGAAAGGCGAATACCAAATCGATACCGCTGTCTATGACAATGGTCGTGGCATGTCCCCGACGGTGCTGAAAGTTGCTACTGCGTTTGGTGGCTCTATGAGCTACGGAAATAGGGAAGGAATTGCTCGCTTCGGTATGGGCATGAAGACGGCCGCGCTCAGTATGAGTCCAGTCATGGAGCTTTATTCTTGGCAGGAGCCGAGGGCGATCTACAGCATGACGCTTGACGTGGAGGCAATTGGAAAGGAACGCGCCAACCTAGTTGAGCTTCCGGATCCAAATTTGTCTAGCGAACTGCCCGATGAAATCGCTGACCTCTTCCAAAAGCCCGTCTCCTATCCGACCAATCGCTCGGAGCAGGAGCTATTGGCCTCCGCCAACGATGATCTCTATGAGCGTCTTGGGGCATCGGGGACTATCATCTATATGCCACAGTGCGATCGGCTGACCTATGCGAAGGCAAAAACGCTTGTTGACCATGCGGTCAAGGAAATGGCCCGTGTGTATCGTCGTGCCATTGCTGACGGGCTGCGGCTTTATGTAAACAACCGTTTGGTAGAAGCGTTTGACCCTACATATTCTATGCCGAATGCAAGGCATGTTCGGTTTCTCGATGATGAGCCGAAACAGAGTCGCCTTATCGTGACTCGCCAGGTGGATATAAAGCTGTCTGAAAATTCTGCCGAGACAGCCCCGGTCCAAATCCGAATTTACCGCCTTCCGATTGAGGATTGGTATGGCCTTCCAAGGAAGACGTTGCGAAATGATCTTCGTATATTTGATGGGCTGACAGTATCAATTCTTCGTAACAACAGGGAGTTGTTTGCTGGAGGGATGCCAAGGTTGACGACACGACATAGCGTCACTCACTGGTATCGGATTCAGATCGACTTTCCTGGCGTACTTGATGAGGCCTTTGGCGTTTCTGCGAATAAGCAAGGCGTGCGGATGAAAGGCTATGTCGAGGAGGAAATAAAGGACAAGATCGGCGACGAGATCACCACAATTAACGATGAGATCAAGCGTTTTCAAGCAGCTCAAGCCTCAGCTCGGGCGCCGGCGAAGCCGAGTACGAGTGAGACGAGGGCTGGTGATGCCGATACCTTCCAGAGTACAGTACTTGCACCAACAACGCCGGAAGAGGAGGTGCAGCTTGATGCTAATTTGAGGGGATTGGCTTTAACTTTAAAAAGAGATGGTGAAACTGAAGATGAAGCTTTTTCAAGAGTAAAAGATTCAAAATATATTATTAGTTTTAGACATGATGAGTATTGGCCATTTTATGATGTTAAGCATCAATTTGGGAGGGTTATTTTGACTATAAATACATCTCACGCATTTTTTACAGAACTATATGACCCAATTAGTAAGATGAGCGCGCCGACCGTATCTGAGGAGAATGAAGATTTGGCCGAAATGACTTCTGAGGCGCAGAGCGGGCCAATCGTAGCGTTGGATCTTCTGCTGCTTTCGCTGGCGCGTACACAAAGTCGTCTCTCTGGTACGAGTGACGATGCTCGCAAGCTCCTTGAGAATCTTCGACGCGAATGGTCAGAGGCATACCGCGTACAGATGACGGCTTAAGGTAAGTCGGGGCGGCGCATCTAGCGCCGCCCCTTGGCTGGATTGTTTCGATATTGTATCGTTGACCCTGAGTTTAACTGAAGCCCAGATCGAGGGGCTGGACTGCTCCGTTTCAGGCACAGCGTCCTGGCCGGGGATCACCAGCCACCGAAGGTGCCCTCAGCAGCTCAACACCCCGCGAGCCAACAGCGGCTCGCACAGATCGAGGGACTTAATTATGGCGGATCTCCCGCAACGTTGGCACGCATATGCGCGCTTGCAGGCCGAACTCTCCCGAAAGACTAAGCTTGATGCTTCAGCTTGGGGGCTGGAAGCCAGCCTTAACTATCTTGCCTCCAATAGTCCGGTCGACGAAGAACCAAATCTTGATGATGTCGCTAGGGTAAGGGCGACGGCGGATCGACTTGAGAGGAGCAGGGCGCAGCAACGGGCGCTCCACTTGGCTCCTATTGTTATAGATGAAATCGTTTCCGAACCAGATCTGATGGCTCGAGGCGAGTTGCGATATGTTCGTTCGCTGGTCTCTGCGAATGAATGGACGCTGTTGTCTGGCCTTGCTCGCGGTAGCTCGTACGCCGAGCTTGCATGTGATGGCCGCAATCCCGCGACGTTGCGAGTTGCCTCTACGCGGTTGCGCATGAGGTTGCGGGTAGCTCTAAAGAAAGCCGCATAGGCCTGACGTTAAGCCGGGTGGCGTCGGTGGTGGCTGTCTTACTGTCCACTCCGACGCCATCGCTATTTCAGCGACGCTGCAGCGCTACTATGGCTGAGCGATGCGGCGTTTCGATCGGCTTGGCCTTCACTTCCTCCTCTCAATCTCCGTCACATCCACCTCCTCAGGCTGATCGACTGGAATCCCTCCTTTTGGCTCCAGTCCAAACGCCACCCAGGCGCTCGACCAGAGCGTCGGCGTCGGTGCGAGGCCTCTCTGTTACCCCACCCTCTCCGCCGTCACGATCGCCGCCCCCAGCCTCCCGGCCGCCGCCGCGTCCACCAACCCCTGATACAGAGCGAGGACATGGTCGTACCCCTCCGGGCCGGCGATCTCCTCGATCCGGTCGCGCGACCGCTCGATCTTGCCGACCAGGGTCCGGTACCAGCCGATGGTGCGGTCGTGCAGCTCCCGCGTCCCGGCCGCCCGCCAGCCGGCGGCGGCCAGGCGCTTTGGCATCGCGGCCAGCAGCGGCGGGTTGCGCAGGAAGGGCTCGCCCGCATCCAGCCGCGGCGCCTCCTGATAGCCGCCGCGGTCGACATGGTCGAACAGGATCAGCCG
>NZ_JANX01000416.1 GCF_000767795.1 Inquilinus limosus MP06
GGCGGCGTCGCACAGCGCCACGGCCCGGGGATGGCGGTCCGGCCGGCGGGCGATCTCGCGCAAGGCCCGGCCGCCGCGCAGCAGAGCCGCCTTGGCGCCGAAGACCAGCGCATCCCATCGCGACGGGACCTCGTGATCCGCTGGCAATGTCATGACCGTCCCGCACCTCGCACCGGCTGAGAGGACAGTGGGCGCCGGGAAGATGGCCGGACGATGTCGCGCCGGTGGCGGCGGTGCGGACGGACTTGACCACCGGACCCGCCGGCTTGATGAAAGACGACACTGCGTTTCGATGGATCAGCCATGACCGACGCCCCCCGCCGCATCGGCTTCCTGCTGCTGCCGCAATTCTCGATGATGGCCTTCGCCTCGGCGATCGAGCCGCTGCGCGTCGCCAACCGGCTGTCGCGGCGGCAGGTCTATCGCTGGACCATCTTCTCCGCCGACGGCCTGCCGGTGCCGGCCTCGAACGGCCTGCCGCTGCCGGCCGACGCCGTGGCCGGCAGCCAGGACGACCTGCCACTGCTGCTGGTCTGCGCCGCCTTCGAGCCGCTGGCCGCCGTCACCCCGGCACTGACCCGTTGGTTCCGCCGGCTCGACCGCGCCGGCGCCGTTCTCGGCGGCATCGACACCGGCGGATTCGCGCTCGCCTCCGCCGGGCTGCTCGACGGCTATCGCGCCACCGCGCATTGGGAGGCGCTGGACGGCTTCGCCGAGCAGTTCCCGCGGGTCGAGGCGCGCGCCTGCCTGTTCGAGGCCGACCGCCGCCGCCTGACCTGCGCCGGCGGCACCGCGGCGCTGGACCTGATGCTGCAGATCATCCGCATGGACCATGGCGCCCGGCTGGCGGCGGCGGTGTCGGAGCAGTTCATCTACAACACCCTGCGCCACGCCGAGGACCGGCAGCGCCTGTCGGTGCCGCGGCAGCTCGACATCCGCGACAGCCGCCTGGCCCGGATGGTCGAGATCATGGAGCGCAACGTCGCCAGCCCGATCGCGGTCACCGCCCTGGCCCGCACCGTCGACATGTCGCCGCGCCAGGTCGAACGCCTGTTCACCCGCCATCTCGGCAAGGGTCCGCAGGGCTTCTACCAGTCGCTGCGGCTGCAGCGGGCGCGGTCGATGGTGCAGTATTCCGACGACCCGCTGCTGGAGGTGGCGGTGGCCTGCGGCTTCGGCAGCTACGAGCATTTCTGTCGCTGCTACCGCCGCGAATTCGGTGTGCCGCCCAGCCGCGACCGACGCGCGTCGGCAGCCTAGCGGAAAGCGTCAAGCCACTGTCGCTCCCGATCAAGGTCCGAGCCGGCGCCCAGGCGTAGCCTCGTCCGAGCGGCCGGTGCGCCGGCGATTCGGGGAGGCGGTGGGCGATGGCCCTGCAGACTGACATCAACCGGCGCGTGATCGTGACCTGCGCCGTCACCGGCGCCGGCGACACGGTGGGCAAGCATCCGGAGATCCCAGTGACGCCGCAGCAGATCGCCGACGCCGCGCTGGAGGCGGCGAAGGCCGGCGCCACCGTGGCCCATATCCATGTCCGCAACCCCGAGACCGGCAAGCCCAGCCGCGACCCGGCACTGTACCGCGAGGTGGTGGACCGGATCCGCTCCTCCGGCGTCGACATCGTCATCAACCTGACCGCCGGCATGGGCGGCGACCTGGTGATCGGGCCGCAGGACAACCCCACGGCATTCGGCCCCGACACCGACCTGGTCGGCGGCATCGACCGGCTGCCGCATGTCGAGCAGCTGCTGCCGGAGATCTGCACCCTCGACTGCGGCTCGCTGAACTTCGGCGACGGCTCGCTGGTCTATGTCTCCACCCCCGACATCCTGCGCCGGCAGGCGAAGCGGATCCAGGAACTCGGGGTGAAGCCGGAGCTCGAGATCTTCGACACCGGCAACCTGTGGTTCGCGCGGAAAATGGTGGAAGAGGGGCTGCTCGACACGCCGCCGCTGTTCCAGCTCTGCCTCGGCATCCCCTGGGGCACGCCGCCGGACCCGCGGATGATGCTGGCGATGCGCGACATGCTGCCGGACGGCGCGGTCTGGGCCGGCTTCGCCATCGGCCGGCTGCAACTGCCCTTCGTCGCCCAGGCGGTGCTGCTGGGCGGCCATGTCCGGGTCGGGCTCGAGGACAACCTCTATCTCGACAAGGGCGTCTACGCCTCCAACGGCAGCCTGGTCGAGCGGGCGCGGACCATCATCGAGGCGATGGGGTCCAAGGTGATGACTCCGGCCGAGGCGCGCAGCCATCTCGGCCTCAAGGCGAAGGGTCAGGCCCATGCCGCGTGAGATCCGCACCCTCGGTATCGTCGGCGGCGGCGTCATCGGCAGCGGCTGGGCCGCAAGGGCGCTGGCACGCGGCCTCGACGTCGTCGCCTGGGACCCGTCACCGACCGGCGAACAGGCGCTGCGCGATGCCGTGACCAATGCCTGGCCGGCCCTGACCCGCATGGGTCTGGCCGACGGCGCCTCCCCGGAGCGGCTGCGCGTCCTCGGCTCGGCCGAGGCGGTCGCGGGCGAGGCCGATTTCGTGCAGGAGAGCGCGCCGGAGCGGATCGAGCTGAAGCGCAAGCTGCATCATGCGATGGCCGGGGCCGCGCCGGCCGACGTGATCCTCGGCTCCTCCTCCTCGGGCCTCCTGCCCAGCGAGATCCAGGAGGGCGCGCGGCATCCGGAGCGGATCGTCATCGGCCATCCATTCAACCCGGTCTATCTGCTGCCGCTGGTCGAGGTGGTGGGCGGCCGGCAGACGGCGCCGGAGACGATCAAGGCCGCCACGGCCTTCTACGCCTCGCTCGGCATGAAGCCGCTGCATGTCCGCAACGAGATCGACGGCTACATCGCCGACCGCCTGCTGGAGGCGCTGTGGCGCGAGGCGCTGCACCTGGTGGCCGACGGCATCGCCACGACCAGGGAGATCGACGAGGCGATCTGCTTCGGCGCCGGCATCCGCTGGGCCTTCATGGGCACCAACCTGACCTATCACCTGGCCGGCGGCGAGGGCGGCATGCGGCACATGCTGGAGCAGTTCGGCCCGGCGCTGGAGCTGCCCTGGACCAGGCTGGTTGCGCCGAAGCTGACCGACACGCTGATCGACCGCATGGTCGAGGGCACGCAGGAGCAGGCGGGCGGCTGGCCGATCAAGAAGATCGAGCGCTGGCGCGATGAGCGCATCATCCGGATCCTGCAGGCGCTGGAGGGTGCCGACCGCGACACCGGCCACCCGACCTACGATCCGCGGCCCGGCACCTTCTGAGCCGCCCCCGATCCCCGCGCCCGCGGGGATGGCGCGGCCGGGACCGATGCGAGTCCCCGGCCGCCGTTCGCCTGACTCCGCCCGGCCGGGTGCGCCCCGGCCGGGCTTTTTCGTCGCTACTTCACATGCGCCCGCAGGGTGCGGCCGCGGATGCGCTCGCGGTGCATGATGTAGAGGCTGGAGGCGATGACGATGCAGGCGCCGATCACGATGAAGGGGTCGATCCGGTTGCCGAAGAACAGGCTGCCATAGGCCAGGGCCCAGACGATCATGGTGTACTGCATCGGCGCGATGGTGCTGGCCGGGGCCAGCGACAGCGCCCGCACCACCAGGAACTGGGCCGACCCCATCAGCAGGCCGGCGGCGCCGACGCGCAGCACGTCGAACCAGCTCGGCAGCTGGAACACGAACAGCGCGACCGGCAGGCTGGTCACCAAGAGCCCAAGCATCACTGCCGTCACCATCACCGCCCGCTGCTCGTCCCGGCTGATCCTGCGCATGATCAGCACCACGCCGGCGCCGGTGAACACCGAGCCGAGGGCGGAGAGATGGCCCAGCGTCAGCGTCTCGAAGCCCGGCCGGACCATGACGAGGATGCCGAGGAACCCGACCACCACCGCGGCCCAGCGATGGGCCCGCACCTGCTCGCCCAGGATCGGGATCGACAGGATGGTCACTACCATCGGCGTGCAGAAGGCGATGGCATAGACCTCGGCCAGGGGCAGGGCGGAGAAGGCGTAGAAGCCGAAGATCGTGCCGATCCCGGCCAGCAGGCCGCGCAGCATGATCAGCCGCGGATGCGCCGCCCGCATCCGGCCGAGGCCGCCGTCGCGGCGCAGCATGATCAGGATCGGGATGCAGGCGAAGGCGACCTGCATCGGGATGATCTGGAAGATCGAATAGGTGGCCGTCAGCCCCTTCACCAGCGCGTCGCTGGACGCGAACATCAGATTGGCGAGGAGTGAGCACAGCACGCCGAGCAGCGGCGTCTCGATCGCTGGCGCGGCGGAGGAGGCAAGGGCCGGCGGCGCCGTGGGCGTGTCAGCAGGGGCCATCGGGACAGTCTCGTCGCCGCGCCGCCAGAATCGCATGGTCGTTCCGTCCCCTCCGGGGCGGAGGCTGCCCGGCCCGCCCCGTATGTCAGGCATACGCCTGCCGGCGGAAAACGGGTGGTGAAAGCCGGAAGGGCTGGCATGCACGCGGGGCGGCCATTGTTGTGGAAACGTTTTAACGCTGCCTCACCGGCGGCAATCTCAACTGAGGCAAGAAGATCGATCTCTGTGGCTGTCCGACGGATGTTGACGTTCACACGGATTCATCCAAACATGAAGCAACGGTCAGACAAATAGGCGCCGGCGCGGTCGGACCCGCGGTGAGAGCGCCGAGGGGAGGGATGTGAGCGCTGTCGCCTCGTCCGAACGGCCTGCAGGAGCGGCGGTGATCGCCGCCGAGGGCATCTCGAAATCCTTCGCTGGGGTCGAGGTGCTGCGCGGCATCGATCTCGCCCTGGCCGGCGGCGAGATCCATGCGCTGCTGGGCGAGAACGGCGCCGGCAAATCGACCTTTGCCCGCATCCTGGCCGGGGTGCACCGTCCCAGCGCCGGGCGGCTGCTGCTGCAGGGAAGGCCGGTGGAGATCGGCTCGCCGCTCGAGGCGCAGCGCCTGGGCATCACCCTGATCCATCAGGAGCCGATCTCGTTCCCGCATCTCTCTGTGGCGGAGAACCTGTTCATCGGCGGCAGGGAAGGGGGACCTTTCACTCGTGTGCGCTGGCGCGGCATGGCGGCCGAGGCGCGGCGGCTGATGGACGATCTCGGCGTCGCCATCGACGTCACCCGGCCGACCGGCGGCCTGTCGATCGCCGACCAGCAGATGGTCGAGATCGCCCGGGCGCTGGCCGCCGACAGCCGGCTGATCCTGATGGACGAGCCGACCGCGCCCCTGACCCCGCGCGAGGTCGAGACCCTGTTCGCCATCGTTCGCCGGCTGCGCGATGAGGGCCGCGCCGTGGTCTTCATCAGCCATCGGCTGGAGGAGGTGCGAGCGCTGTGCGACCGCGTCACCATCTTCCGCGACGGCGAGCGGGTGGCGACCGCGGCGGCCGCCGACCTGCCGGATGCCGAGATCATCCGGCTGATGATTGGCCGGCCGCTCAAGGCCTTCCTGCACAAGGAGAAGGCGGCGATCGGTGAGACCGCGCTGGAGGTCGAGGGGCTGGGCCGCGCCGGCCGCTTCGCCGATATCGGCTTCACCCTGCGGCGCGGCGAGGTGCTGGGCATGGCCGGGCTGGTCGGCGCCGGCCGCACCGACGTGGCCCGGGCGCTGTTCGGCATCGCCCCGGCCGATCGTGGCCGGATCCGGATGAAGGGGCGGGAGGCGGCGATCACCGATCCGGCGCGGGCGATCGGCCTCGGCCTCGCCTATGTGCCGGAGGACCGGGCGGCCGCCGGCATCTTCCGGTCGCTGCCGGTC
>NZ_JANX01000417.1 GCF_000767795.1 Inquilinus limosus MP06
CGCGCTGGCCGCCGGGCAGGACGACGCCGCTGCCGTCCCCGGCCACCTCGGCCGGCAGGAAGTTCATCGCCGGCGATCCGATGAAGCCGGCGACGAAGACCGAGGCCGGCTTCAGATAGATGTCGAGCGGCGGGGCGATCTGCTCGGCCGCGCCGCCATTCATCACCATGATCCGGTCGGCCAGGGTCATCGCCTCGACCTGGTCGTGGGTGACGTACAGGCTGGTGACGCCGAGGCGCGACTGCAGCTTCTTGATCTCGATCCGCATCTGGGTGCGCAGCTTGGCGTCCAGGTTCGACAGCGGCTCGTCGAACAAGAATACGGCGGGCTCGCGCACGATCGCCCGGCCCATGGCCACGCGCTGGCGCTGGCCGCCGGACAGCTGCCGCGGCTTGCGCTCCAGCAGGGCCGACAGCTCCAGCGTCTGCGCCGCGGCGCGCACGCGCTGGTCGATCTCGGGCTTGGACAGGCCCTGGATGCGCAGCCCGTACGCCATGTTGTCGTAGACCGACATGTGCGGGTACAGGGCGTAGTTCTGGAACACCATGGCGATGTTCCGGTCCTTCGGCTCCAGCCTGTTCACCACCCGGCCGCCGATCGCGATCTCGCCGCCGCCGATGCTCTCCAGCCCCGCCACCATGCGCAGCAGCGTGGACTTGCCGCAGCCGGACGGGCCCAGCATGACCAGGAACTCGCCGTCGGCGATGGCGCAGTCGATGCCCTTGATCGTCTCCTGCGCGGCGCCGGGATAGGTCTTGCGGACCTGTCGGATCTCGACTGTCGCCATTATTTCTCGCTCTCGATCAGGCCCTTCACGAACCAGCGCTGCATGACGAGGACCACCACCACCGGCGGGATGATGGCCAGGATGGTGGTCGCCATCACCAGGTTCCATTCGGTGTCGGCGTCGGCGAAGGAGATCATCTTGCGCAGGGCGATGATGATCGTGTTCATCGAATTGTCGTTGGTCACCAAGAGCGGCCAGAGATACTGGGTCCAGCCATAGATGAAGGTGATCACGAACAGCGCCGCGATGTTGGTGCGCGACAGCGGCAGCAGGATGTCGCGCAGGAAGCGCAGCGGCCCGGCGCCGTCGATCCGGGCCGCCTCCACCAGCTCGTCCGGCACGGTCAGGAAGAACTGGCGGAACAGGAAGGTGGCGGTGGCCGACGCCATCAGCGGGATGGTCAGCCCGGCATAGGTGTCGATCAGGCCGAGATTCACGATGACCTGGTAGGTCGGCACGATGCGCACCTCGACCGGCAGCATCAGCGTGACGAAGATCATCCAGAAAAACACCAGCCGCAGCGGGAAGCGGAAGAACACGATGGCGTAGGCGGACAGCAGCGAGATCGCGATCTTGCCGATCGCGATCGCCAGCGCCACCACCGTGGTGTTCCACAGGATCCGCAGCATGTCGACGCCGCCGATCCGGCCCGACCCGCCGAACAGGGCGCCGCCGTAGTTCTCCAGGAACCGGTCGCCCGGCAGCAGCGGCAGCGGCGGCGACAGGATCGCCTGGGTCGGGTAGGTCGAGGCGACGAAGGTGTAGTAGACCGGGAAGGCGACCAGCACGATCCCGACGATCAGGACGAAATGGGCGATCAGCGTGCCCAGCGGCCGGTTCTCGATCATGCGTAATGCACCCGGCGCTCGACATAGCGGAACTGGACGAAGGTCAGCGCGATCACCAGCACCATCAGGATCACCGACTGCGCGGCGGAGACGCCCATCTGCTGGTTGACGAAGCCGTCATTGTAGACCTTGTAGACCAGGATCTCGGTCGACTTGCCCGGCCCGCCCGAGGTCACGGCATGGATGATGCCGAAGGTGTCGAAGAAGGCGTAGACGGTGTTGACCACCAAGAGGAAGAACGAGACGGGCGAGATCAGCGGGAAGATGATGGTGCGGAAGCGGTGGGCCGGCCCGGCGCCGTCGATCGCCGCGGCCTCGATCAGGCTCTTCGGGATCGCCTGCAGCCCGGCCAGGAAGAACAGGAAATTGTAGCTGATCTGCTTCCAGGCGGCGGCGGCCACCACCAGCGTCATCGCCTGGCCGCCGTTCAGGAGAGGATTCCAGTCGAAGCCGGCCTGGCGCAGCAGCACCGCCAGCGTGCCCATCGACGGGTTGAACAGGAACAGCCACAGCATGCCGGCGATGGCCGGCGCGATGGCGTAGGGCGACAGCAGCAGGGTGCGGTACAGCCCCTGGCCGCGCACCACCCGGTCGGCCATCACCGCCAGCAGCAGGGCCACGACCAAGGCCGAGACCGCCACCGCGATCGAGAACACGGCGGTGACCTGCAGCGAGTTCAGATAGGCCGGGTCGCCCAGCACCCGGCCGAAATTGTCCAGCCAGACAACGCGGGTTTTGAAGCCGAACGGGTCCTCGCGCAGCATCGACTGGCGCACCGCCTGGGCGGCCGGCCAGAAGAAGAAGATCACGGTGATCGCGATCTGCGGCGCCACCAGCAGATAGGGCAGGACCTTGTTCGGGAAGATCGCGCGGCGGTTCATGCGGGGCGGGTCATTCCGGTGCTCGTCTCCCCCCTTTGCCGTCATTCCCGCGAAAGCGGGAATCTCGTCGGCGTGGAGGCGGGAAGAGATCCCCGCTTTCGCGGGGATGACGATGTGAGAAGGGGCGGCGGGCCTCCCCCTCCGCGGCCTTACTGCTCGGCCGCTTCCTTGATCGCGGCGTTGGCGCGCTCGACCGCCTTGTTCAGCGCGGTCTTGGCGTCCTGCTGGCCGTTCAGCATCTGCTCCAGCTCCTCGTTGATGATGTCGCGCACCTGCGGCAGGTTGATCACCCGCACGCCCTTGGAATTGTCGGTCGGCGCCTTGCCCATCATCTGCTGGATCGGGATCTCACGGCCCGGGTTCTTGTCGTAGAAGCCGGACTTCTTGGTCTCCTCATAGGCCGCGAGGGTGACCGGCAGGTAACCCGACTTCTGGTGCAGCCGGGCCTGGATCGAGGTCTGCGACAGGAACTCGAAGAACTTGGCCACACCCTTGTACTCGGCGTCCGGATGGCCGGCCAGGACCCACAGGCTGGCGCCGCCCGGGATGGTGTTCTGCGGCGCGCCGGCGGCTTCCGGGTAATAGGGCAGCGTGCCGGTGCCGAAATTGATGCCGGACTTCACCACGTCGCCGAGCCCGCCCGAGGATTCCGTCATCATGGCGCATTCGCCGCTGGTGAACTTGATCTTGGCCTCGGAGGTGCGGCCGCCATAGGAGAACACGCCGGCCTTCTGCAGGTCGGCCAGGGTCTGGAAGTGGCGGACATAGAGGTCGCTGTTGATCAGCAGCTCCGGGTCCAGCCCGGCCAGGCCGTTCTGCTCGGTGGCGTAGGGCACATTGTTCCAGGCGGCGAAGTTCTCCTGCTGGATCCAGGTCAGCCAGGTCGAGGTGAAGCCGCAGGGCCAGCCGGCCGCCTTGATCTTCTTGGCCGCGTCGAACAGCTCCGGCCAGGTCTTGGGCGGCGCGTTCTCGTCCAGCCCGGCCTTCTTGAAGGCGTCCTTGTTGTAGTAGAGGATCGGCGAGGAGCTGTTGTAGGGGAAGGACAGCAGCTCGCCATCGGCGGTGCTGTAATAGCTGACCACGCCGCCGAGATACTGCGACTTGTCGAAGGTCACGCCGTCGGCCTGCAGCACCTTGGCCACCGGGACGATGGCCTTGGACGCGGCCATCATGGTGCCGGTGCCGGCGTCGAACACCTGCAGGATGTGGGGCGGCTGGCCGGCGCGGAAGGCGGCGATGCCGGCGTTCAGCGTCTCCGGATAGGTGCCCTTGAACACGGGCACGACCTTGTAGTCGGACTGGCTCTCGTTGAATTCCTTGGCCAGGGTCTCGACCACCTCGTTGTTCGCCCCGGTCATGGCGTGCCACCACTGGATCTCGGTGGCGGCGAGGGCCGGCAGGCTGAGGGTCAGGGCCGCGGCGGCAGCGGCGGTGGCAAGGCGCAGTCTCATGGCGAATCCCCCTGAAGGTTTGGCGCTCTTGCAGGCGCCACATTTTCGCAACATGACAGCGGCGCGCGACTTTTGCGACTATTTTCGCAACCGCGCATAAACGTGCGTTTCCGCGCGCCCGGCGCGGGAATTATCTCACGCCGCGCGCCCGTTTCACCGCCTTCTGCCAGCCCTCATACAGCCGGCTGCGGGTGCCGGCCGGCATCGACGGCTCGAACAGCCGGTCGCGCTGCCAGGCCTCGGCCACCGCGTCGACCGAGGGGTAGACCCCGGCGGTCAGCCCGGCCAGGTAGGCGGCGCCCAGCGCCGTGGTCTCGATCACCTTCGGCCGCTCGACCGGGGTGTCCAGCATGTCGGCCAGCATCTGACACAGCCAGTCATTGGCGACCATGCCGCCATCGACCCGCAGCTCGCGCGGCCTGGCGCCGCCGTCGGCGGCCATCGCCTCCATCAGGTCGCGGGTCTGGAAGGCCACGGCCTCCAGCGCCGCGCGGGCGATGTGGGCGGAGGTCGAATCCCGGGTCAGGCCCAGGATGGTGCCGCGCGCCTCCGGGTCCCAATGCGGCGCGCCCAGGCCGGTGAAGGCCGGCACCAGATAGACCCCGGCGGAATCCTCGACCGATCGGGCCAGGGTCTCGCTCTCCGCCGCGCTCTTGATCACCTTCAGCCCGTCGCGCAGCCATTGGATGGTGGCGCCGGCGCTGAAGATCGCGCCCTCGATGGCGTAGGTCGGCTTGCCGTCCAGGCGATAGGCGGTGGTGGTGAGCAGGCGGTGCTTCGAGATCTTCGGCTTGTCGCCGATGTTCAGCAGGGCGAAACAGCCGGTGCCGTAGGTCGACTTGATCATGCCCGGCTTGAAGCAGGCCTGGCCGAAGGTCGCGGCCTGCTGGTCGCCGGCCATGCCGGTGATCGGGATGGCGGCGCCGAACAGGATCCTGTCGGTGGTGCCGAAGGCGTGGGCGTTGTCGTGCACCTCCGGCAGGATCGCGCGCGGGATCCGGAACAGGGCCAGCAGGTCGTCGTCCCAGGCCTGGGTCCGGATGTTGAACAGCATGGTGCGGCTGGCGTTGGTGGCGTCGGTGGCATGCACCCGCCCGCCGGTCAGCCGCCACAGCAGGAAGCTGTCGACGGTGCCGAAGGCCAGCTCTCCGGCCTCGGCCCGGCGCCGCGCATCCGGGACATTGTCCAGAAGCCAGGTCAGCTTGCTGGCCGAGAAATAGGCGTCGATGACCAGCCCGGTCCTGGTCTGCACCGCGGTCTCGTGCCCGGCGGCCGCCAGCTCGCGGCAGAAGGCGGCGGCGCGCCGGTCCTGCCAGACGATGGCGTAGTGCAGCGCCCGGCCGGTCTGGCGGTCCCACAGCACCGTGGTCTCGCGCTGGTTGGTGATGCCGATCGCGGCGATGTGGTCGGCGGTCAGCCGGGCCCGGGCGATGGCGTCGCGGCAGGCCGAGACGGTGTCGGCCCAGATCCCCTCCGGATCATGCTCGACCCAGCCATCGGCCGGGTAGATCTGGCGCAGCTCGCGCTGCGAGGTGGCCACCGGCCGGCCCTGGGCGTCGAACACGATCGCCCGGGTCGACGTCGTCCCCTGGTCGATCGCCAGGACATATGTGCGTCGCCGCATCTTCCCACTCCTGCCTCGACCAATGTTCGGGAAAGCACTATCCGAAGCGCGTTTCCGAACGTCAATGCCACCACCCCCGACGCCGGAAGCGTCAGTCCTCCGACTCCTCCAGCGCCTCCGCATTCGGC
>NZ_JANX01000418.1 GCF_000767795.1 Inquilinus limosus MP06
GGCTGGGCGCCACCACCGCGTCTGCCGCGCTCAGGCCGCGCTGGACCAGCTCCGCCCGCCCACGGCGAAGTCGGCCGGCAGCGGTCCCGTCCGCACGCCGGCCCACCAGGTGGCGACGCAGGAGTGGTGGACGGCGACGGTCGGCACCGGGAACACCGCCTTGGCCGCCAGGGCCGGGGTGTTGAGCTGGACGATCTCGGCGCCGGCATCGACCGCGAGGGCGGCGATCCGGCGGCCGGCGGCCTCGACCTCCTTCGGGCGGCCGGCCAGCCAGTCGAGCGGCAATGCCGTCTCCACCAGCCGTAGGCCCGGAACCAGCCCGGCGGCCCAGCGCTGATCCTCGTCCGGCAGGGGGCCGAGCACCGCCAGCGTGGTCTCGACCTCGTGCCGGCGGGCCAGGGCGGCGGCGAGATCCAGCGCATAGGGCCAGACCCCGCCGACCGCATCCGCCGTCATCAGCAGCCGGCGGGGAGTGGTCACGCCGGTCCGCACGCTGCCTCCAGCTCTCTCAGGGGCAGGGGCCGTTCGTCCTGGATGTCGCTGAAATGGTCGAACTGGCTGAGATAATGCTCATGCGCCCGCTCCCAGGCCCGGCTGTCCGGCTGGCCCCACAGGCGCCGGTAGTCGGGCGAGCTGGGATAGGGGTACAGCGGCACCGGGTCGTTGGCCCAGACGCCGTTCCGCTCCAGCCTCTCGCGCCATGCCGCGATCATCTCCGCATCGTCGTCGGCGGTCTTGATCAGGTTGGCCTGGACGAAGGGCACGCTGCGGCGGGCGTAGAGCAGCCGGTCGGCCAGCTCGTCGGTCGACAGCTTGCAGTTCTTGGTCAGGAGATCGCGGCCCTCGCGGGTCAGGCTCTCGACACCGGCCTCGATCGACACGCAGCCGGCCCGGCCCAGCAGGTCCAGCATCTCCGGCTTCCACAGGTCGATGCGCATCTGCACGCCGAACTCGACCGGCCGGTCGATCAGCGCCTCCAGCAGCGGCTTCTGCGGCAGGAAGATCTCGTCGACGAAGTAGAGATAGGTCGCGCCCTGGGCGATCAGCCCGTCGATCTCCTCCAGCAGGATCGCCAGGTCGCGGCGGCGATAGGCATCGCGGAACTCGTTCTTGGCGCAGAAGCTGCAGTGATAAGGGCAGCCGCGCGACGCCTCGACCTCGGCGCCCGGGCCATGCGCTTCGGTGCCGAAGCGGTGGTGGTGATGGTCGTGGCGCCGCACCCACTCGTCCGGCCAGTGCAGCGCCGGCTGGTCGGTGAAGCGGCTGGCGTTCAGACCGCCGTTCACGACGACCTCGCCGCCGTCGCGGAAGGCGATCGACGGCACCTGCCGCAGGTCGGGCCCGTCGGCCAGCGCCGTCACCACCTCCTCGCATTCGCCGCGCACGACGATGTCGGCGCCGAGCTTGCGCAGCGTGGTCTCGGGCGTGACCGAGGCGTGCGGGCCGACGGCCACGGTGCGGCCGCCGCGGCCGTCCAGCGCCATCAGGAACTCGCGCGGGATGCGCAGCTCCGGCGGGGCACAGCGCCAGAACAGATAGGTCGGCGCCGTGGTGACGACCGTCATGTCCGGGCCGAAAGCCGCGGTCTCGTCGGCCAGCGCCTGCATCTCGGTGCCGCGGAGATGGCCGTCGAGCATCAGCACTTCGTGTCCGGCGGCCTCGAGCAGCGCCTTGGAGTAGCCGAGCTCGAGCGGCAGATGCGGCTCGCGACAGCCGAAATAGATGCTGTGGTCGTAGCGCCAGGGCGGGTTGATCAGGGCGATCTTCACGAGATGGCCTCCGCTCGCTGTTGGCGGGGATTCGGAACGACAGGGATGTCGACGGGGTTGCGGCGCAGCCAGCCGACCAGCCGGGCCAGCCCGTCGCGCCAGGGCAGCGGTCCCGGCAGGCCCAGCGCCCGGCGGGCGCGGCCGGTGTCGGAGACGTAGTAGCGCTGGTCGCCGGCCCGCCAATCCTGGTGCTCGGTGGCCACCGGGCGGCCGGTCAGCGTCCCGATGTGGCGGATCAGCTGAAGCAGGCTGACGGCATTGGCGGGGCCGCCGCCCAGGTTGAAGGCCTGGGCGCGCACCGTCTCGATGCGTTGCCAGGCCGCGACATAGGCCTCGACCGCGTCCTCGACGAACAGGATGTCACGCACCTGGCGACCGTCGCCGAAGATCGTGATCGGCTGGTCGGCCAGCGCGCGGATCAGGAAATGCGCGACCCAGCCCTGGTCCTCGGTGCCCATCTGGTGCGGGCCGTAGATGCAGCTCATCCGCAGCACCGCGGTCCGCATGCCGAAGCTGCGGGCGTGGTCCAGCACATATTGGTCGGCGGCGCCCTTGGAGCAGCCATAGGGCGTGTGGAAGTCCAGCCGGCGGTCCTCGCCGATGCCGCCGCGCAGCGCCACATCGGTCGGGCGGTAGGTGTCGTCCGCCAGTTCCAGCCCGATATCGGCCAGGTCGCCATAGACCTTGTTGGTGCTGGCGAAGATGAGCGGCGCGGCGGGGTTGTGGCGCCGCAGCGCCTCCAGCAGGCGCAGCGTGCCGGCGACATTGACCTCGAAATCGGTCCAGGGGTCGTCCAGGCTGGTGGTCACCGCCACCTGGCCGGCAAGGTGGAAGACAGCCTGCGCCTTGCGCGCCGCGGCGGCCACGGCCTCGCCGTCGCGCAGGTCGGCGATGACGGTGGAGATCCGGCCGGGATGGGTGCGGCGCAGCCAGTCGAGGTTGCGCTCCACCCCCGGCCGAGCCAGCGCGTCCAGCACCAGGACGTGATGGCCGTCGCGGGCCAGCCTGTCGGCCAGGTTGCAGCCGATGAAGCCGGCGCCGCCGGTCACCAGGACGGGCCGCAGCCCAGTCACGGCGGGAGAGGGCCGGCTCATGCCACCAGCCCGCGGGATTCGAGCTCGCGCCGCGCCTCCGCCACCCGGTCGACCGCCTGCTGGGCGGCGACCCATTCGGCCAGCTCGGCCAGCCCCTCGCCGAAATCCTTGGTCGCGGCGAAGCCCAGCTCCGCCTGCGCCTTGCCGATGTCGGCGAAGCAGTGGCGGACATCGCCGGCCCGGGCCTTGCCCACCAGCTCCGGCTCCAGCTCCGGCCGGCCCATCGCGTCGGCCAGGGCCTGCGCCGTCTCCAGCACCGTCCGCTCGCGGCCGCTGCCGACATTGAACACGCCGCCCGGCGCCTTCGGATGCTCCAGCGCCAGGGCGAAGGCCTCGGCGACGTCGGAGACATGCACCAGGTCGCGGCGCTGCTGCCCGTCCTCGAACACCAGCGGCCGCTGGCCGTTCAGGATGCGCGAGGCGAAGATCGCCAGCACGCCGGTATAGGGGTTCGACAGCGCCTGGCCGGGGCCGTAGACGTTGAACATGCGCAGCGCCGCGGCCTCCATGCCGTAGGCGCCGGCGACGGTCAGCACCAGCCGCTCCTGGCAGTATTTGGTCAGGGCGTAGACCGAGGCCAGCATCGGCCGCTTCCATTCCGGCGTCGGCGCCGGGACCAGGGGCCGGCCCTGCCGATCCAGCGGATCCCAGGAGCTGCCGGGCTGTCGCTCGGGCCGCATCACATCCTCGACCGGATCGCCGTCCGCGGTGCGGTACAGGCCCTCGCCATAGATGCTCATCGAGGAGGCGACGACGACGCGGCGCACCGGATTGGCGATCAGCCTCTGCAGCAGGATGGCGGTGCCCAGGTCGTTGACCGAGACGTAGCGGTCCACCGCATACATGCTCTGGCCGACGCCGACCTCGGCGGCGAGGTGGATCACGGAATCGACGCCCTTCAGCGCCCGGGCCACGGCGACCTCGTCGCGCACGTCGCCAACCTGCAGCTCGACGTCGCCCGGCGGCGCGGCGGAACCGCCTGCGCTGCCGTGCACCTGCTCGAGCAGGCTGTCGAGAACGCGTACCCGATGGCCGCGCCGCAGCAGGGCACCGGCCACATGGCTGCCGATGAAGCCCCTTCCGCCGGTGATCAGGATGGTTTCTGCCATGGATCGGCTTCCCCTTCGGATGACGGGCGCGGATGGTCTGCCGAGGCTGGTGCGCGGTGGCGCATCCGGACCCGTCGATGGTGCTGTCGCTGTGGCGTTTCGAGCGCGTCAGGGGCGCTCACCTACGGGGCCAACGGGATGGGTACTTACCCGGTTCCACTGCCACGTTCGGGCCCGCGCCGCTTCAGTGCGAGGACAGGAATCCTCGCAGATGCCGGGCGTAACGCGACACCTCACGATCCAGCCGCACGGCCTCGTCCGGGTCGTTGTCGGCCGCCCGCGCCATGCTCCAGGACCCGAGCTGGAAGGCGGCATAGCAGGGGCCGAGAAACCGCAGCAGGTCCGGGTCCATCGGGCGTCCGGCTTCGTTCCCGACCTGCGCTTGCAGCTCGGCCTGCTCATCCGGGTCGAGGTCGAACTCGACGGCGGCGCCGGCGACATCCCAGGCGATGTCCTGGCAGCCGACCAGGTCGTGCGCCGCGCAATGGTCGAGCGCGTCGGTCTTCAGCACCGCGCCGTCGCGGTCCAGCAGCCATTCCCAGCGGTGCAGGCGGTTGTCGGTCTCGACCCGGCAGACCCGCCCCTCCAGGCGCCGCGCCGACCGGGCGAGACGGCCGAAAACTCGGCCGGCGTCCTCGCCCAGGGCCTCGGCCGCATTGTGGCGGAGCATTTCGGCCAGGGCCGGAAGCGTGGCGCCGCTTTCCGGCGTGGCCGGGAAACGGCGGGCGCGGAAGCCGAGATACGCCCCGAGCCGTCGCAGCAGAGCCGGGCGGTCGCCGGCGTGGGGATCGAGCGGCCGGGCACCGTCGATCCAGCGCTCGACCAGGAAGCCGCGGCGATAGCCGACCGGCTCCGGGCCGAAGCCGGCATCGTGCAGCGCCCGGGCGCGCCGCAGCTTGTCGCAGCCGTGCCGACCCAGCCCGGCGAACTTCACCAGGAAGCGGCGGACACCCGTGTCCAGGCGGAACTTGCGGCGCTCCTGCTGCCGATGCGCCGGCGGCCAACGGTCGGGCGGCAGAGAGAGGCATTCCCGCCAGGCTCCGCCCGAGAGATCCTGCAGCCGCCCCGGTCCGCCGGCCAGGTCCTCGATCCAGCGGTCCAGCGCGTGCCAGGGCTGGCGTGGCCGCAGCGCCAGCGCATCGAACTCGACCACGTGCCGGGCGGCGCGGTGCCATCGCTCACGATGCGCGGGCGAGGCCTGCACGCCCGGGTCGCCGGCATGGCCGGGGAAGAACCGGATGCGGCCGCGGTCGACGCCGCGGGCCTCAAGCCAGTCCGCCACGGCGCCGAAGGAGCTGCCGGACAGGCCCGGCCCCTCGTCGACGACGGCATAGATCGTCTCCGGATCGCGCAGCAGATCGGCGGCGAGGCCGGGATCGACGCGGATCTCGCGTCGGAACGGATGCCCGACCGGCCGCACCGAGACGAACCCCTTCGCATCGCACGCCCCGGCCACGACGGCGCCGAGCGTCAGGCCGATGCTGCGGATGCCGATCACGGTGACCGGCCGCGTCCCGGCCAGTGCGGCGGCGGCCTCGAGATAGGCCTCGGGATACAGGGCATAGAAGGCGAAGCCTTCGGCGAGGCGGCAGCAGATCTCCGCCGGCAACGCCAGCCTGGTCAGCGCGGCGATGTGATATCGCAAGCTCGGGTCCACCGGCCCGGTCGGAAATCCACCTGCCCAGGACCGCCGGACCTCGGCGGCCAGGGCGGTCAGCAGCGCCGTCGCCGCATCGCCGAGC
>NZ_JANX01000419.1 GCF_000767795.1 Inquilinus limosus MP06
TGCCGGGCGTCGACTACTGCCAGCGGATCGCCACCGTCGCGCGTGCCGTGCGGCTGACCCTGCTGCTCAAGGACACGCTGTCCCGGCAGGAGGCGGAGCGGCGCAAGGCCGCGGCGCGGCGCGAGGCGGCCCGGGAGGACCGGCACGGGCTGCGGGTGACACTGGCGATGATGGCGGCGGTCTACGAATCGTCCGAGGACGGCGAGGAGGATCGCCGTGCCGCCGAGCTGAGCGAAAGGCTGGAACGGCCGGAGGTGGCCGAGCTGGTGGAGGCCAGCCCGGCGCCGGTCGCCGTGGCGGCGCTGTGCCGGCGCTGGGGCTATCCGGTGCGGGTGGAGCAGTGGCTGGAGATGGCCGACGAGGCCATGGAGCATCTCGGCCTCCTGCCGCCGGCGGATGGCGAGGACCCTGAGGATCCGCCCGAGCCTCGCTGGGCGGCCGACGCCGTCGGTCGCAAATCCAGGCCGCCGGATACCGGGTAAGCGGCGAGGTTCGTCGGTGAGGTGCCCTTGATGAAGAGACCCGAGTGTTTTGCCTCTCCCGTTCACGGAGAGGCCGGAGGCGCTTGCGCCTCCGGGTGAGGGGCGTTCGTCGAGGCCGGTTGCAGGCGCCAGCCACTCCTTTTGAGTCCCCCTCCCCCTGCGGGAGGGGCAGGGGGAAGGGGACTCAGGAAGTGCGGGTCATCGCTATTGTGAAAAGGTCCCGCGAGCGGGAAAGGCAAATGGATGGTCCCGTCCGTTCTAGGGCGGCGGGCGCAGCCAGGCCAGCAGCGACCGTGCGGCCGCCAGGCCCAGGACAATCAGGGGCACGACCACGACCAGGGCCAGTTCGGCGACCAGCGCGCCCGCTGCGCCCCTGATGGCCAAGGCCAGGAGCGGATCATCCGAGGGGCGGATCACCGCGAGGCTGAACATCCCCCAGGCCAGCGCCGCCGCGATCGTGACGAGCCGGATGGCCCAGCGCTGCGGCTTGAGGATCACGGTGAGGAGGCAGGCGGCCAGGACCAGCGGGTTTTTCACCGTGGTCAGGAAGTGCAGGAAGATCTCATGGGTGCCCATCGCGCCGATCTTGTCGCCCCGGTGTCTCTCGAATCCATCGCAAACAGGGGCCGCGACCCAGGGGGCGCCCGGATGCCATTCCGATAAGTGACTTGCATAATGATAGTGACAAGCATATATGACGATCGTCATTCAATGAAGGCGCAGGCTTCGCCATGCAGCGCAAGAACCTCGGCAACCCCCAATGTCCCGTCGGCCGCAGCCTGGAACGTGTCGGCGAGTGGTGGAGCATCGAGATCCTGCGGGAGGCCTATTACGGCGCCACCCGCTTCGACGAGTTCCAGAAGGCCCTGGGCATCGCCCCCAGCATGCTGGCCCGGCGGCTGAACAGCCTGGTCGAGGCCGGGCTGCTGGAGCGGCGGCGCTACAGTGAGAAGCCGCCGCGCGACGAGTATGTGCTGACCGGGAGCGGCCGCGATTTCCGCTCGGTGGTCTGGGCGCTGATCGCCTGGGGCAACCGCCATTTCGCGCCGGAGGGGGCCAGCATCCAACTGGTCGACCGCGAGACCGGCGCCGTCGCCGACCCGGTGCTGTTCGACCGGGCCAGCGGCCGGATCATGACCCCGCGCGAGTTCCGGCCCGGCCCGGGCCCCGCCGCCGACGAGCGCACGCAGCGCCGCCTGGCCCGCGCCACTTTCATATCCCCGGAGGCCACGCCGTGAACGCCATCGTCCTCGACCGCGACAGCTCGACCCCGGTCCAGGCGCCCGTGGCGCAGAAGCCGCGGCTGACGAAGAAGCGGCTGGCCCTAACCGGCGCGGCCCTGGCCATCCTCCTGGGCGGCGGCTGGTACGGCCACGACTGGTGGACGGTCGGCCGCTTCTTCGAAAGCACCGACGACGCCTATGTGGGCGGCAACATCACCGTGATCGCGCCCAAGGTCGCCGGCTTCATCGCCACCCTGGCGGTGACCGACAACCAGCCGGTGCATGCCGGCGACCTGCTGGTGAAGCTGGACGACCGCGACTACCGCGCTGCGCTGGCCAAGGCCGAGGCCGCGGTGGCGCAGCAGAACGCGACCCTGGCCAATCTCGACGCGGCCTACCGGCTGCAGCAGGCGGTGATCGCCCAGGCTCAGGCCGGGATCGGCGCCGCCGATGCCGAGATCGTGCGCACCCGCGACGACCAGGCGCGCTACCAGCAGCTGTCCGCCCGCTCCTGGGCCTCGGTCCAGACCTTCCAGAAGGCGGATGCCGACTACAAGCAGGCGGTGGCCGACGGCCAGAAGGCCGACGCGGCATTGCAGGCGGCGCAGCGCCAGCTCGACGTCATCGACACCCAGAAGCAGCAGGCCCGGGCGGCGCTGGCGGCGGCCGAGGCCGACCGCGACACGGCGCGGCTGAATCTCGGCTACACCGAGATCCGGGCGCCGATCGACGGCACCATCGGCAACCGCGCCGCGCAGGAGGGCGCCTATGCCACCGTCGGGTCGCAGCTGCTGTCGGTCGTGCCGGCCACCGGCCTGTGGGTCGACGCCAACTTCAAGGAGACGCAGCTGGCCCGGATGCGCCCGGGCCAGGCGGCGACGGTGACGGCCGACGTGCTGCCGGGCGAGGTCTTCCATGGCCATGTCGCCAGCCTGGCGCCGGCCACCGGCGCCCAGTTCAGCGTGCTGCCGCCGGAGAACGCGACCGGCAATTTCACCAAGATCGTGCAGCGCGTGCCGGTGCGCATCCTGCTCGACGGCGACGCCTCGATCCTGGGCCGGCTGCGGCCGGGCTTGTCGGTCACCGCCGATGTCGACCAGCGGGAAGGCGCCGGGAAATGAGCGCCGCCACGGCTCCAACCGGTGTTGCCGGGCTCACCGAGGGCCAGAAGATCTTCGCCTTCGCCGTGATGTGCGTCGGCTTCTTCATCGCGCTGCTGGACATCCAGATCGTCTCGGCCTCGCTGCGCGACATCGGCGGCGGCCTGTCCGCCGGCGTCGACGAGACCGCCTGGGTGCAGACCAGCTATTTGATCGCCGAGATCATCGTCATCCCGCTGTCCGGCTGGCTGTCGCGGGTGATGTCGACGCGCTGGCTGTTCAGCGTCTCGGCCGCCGGCTTCACCCTGACCAGCCTGCTCTGCGGCTGGGCCTGGGACATCAACAGCATGATCGCCTTCCGGGCACTGCAGGGCTTCCTCGGCGGGTCGATGATCCCGACCGTGTTCACCGCCGCCTTCGCCTTCTTCCAGGGGCCGAGAGTGGTGGTCGCCGCCGCCACCATCGGCGCGCTTTCCTCCCTGGCGCCGACGCTGGGCCCGACCATCGGCGGCTGGATCACCGACAACTATTCCTGGCACTGGCTGTTCTTCGTCAACATGATCCCCGGCGTGTTCATCACCATCGTCGTGCCGATGCTGGTGAAGATCGACAAGCCGGACTGGTCGCTGCTGCGCGGCGCCGACTATCCCGGCATGGTGCTGATGGCGCTGTTCCTCGGCTGCCTCGAATACACGCTGGAGGAGGGGCCGCGCTGGGACTGGTTCGGCGACGACAGCATCCGCGCCACCGCCTGGATCGCAGGCATCAGCGGCGTGCTCTTCGTCTGGCGCAGCCTGACCTTCGAGCGGCCGGTGGTGGATTTGCGGGCGCTGAAGAGCCGCAACTTCGCCCTCGGCTGCTTCTTCTCCTTCGTCACCGGCATCGGCCTGTTCTCGACCATCTACCTGATGCCGCAATTCCTCGGCCGGGTGCGCGACTTCAGCGCCTACGACATCGGCCTGACCGTGTTCTCCACCGGCGTGTTCCAGATCCTGGCCATCCCGGTCTACGCCTGGTGCGCCCGGCGCTTCGACCTGCGCTGGCTGATGATGTTCGGCCTGGCCTGCTTCGCCTTCTCGCTGTGGAACTTCACCCCGATCACCCATGACTGGGGCTGGCGCGAATTCCTGCTGCCGCAGGCCTTCCGCGGCTTCTCGCAGCAATTCGCGGTGGCGCCGGCGGTGACGCTGACCCTGGGCGGGCTGGCGCCGGACCGGCTGAAGCTCGCCTCCGGCCTGTTCAATCTGATGCGCAACCTGGGCGGCGCCATCGGCATCGCCGGCTGCGCCACCATCCTGAACGACCGCACCAACCTGCATTTCCTGCGGCTGGCGGAACACCTGACCCCGGCCAACCCGGCGATGACCGACCTGGTGCAGAAGGTCGCCGCCGCGCAGGCCGTCGCCCTCGGCGGGGACGCCCGGCGCGGCCATGACGCGGCGCTGCGGCAGCTGTGGTCGCTGACGATGCGCGAGGCGCAGACCCTGACCTATGCCGACGCCTTCCTGGTCCTGTGCCTGTGCCTGACCGTCGCGGCGCTGATGGTGCCGCTGATGCGCAAGGTGGCGCCGCGCCAGGCCCCCTCGGCGGACGCGCATTGATCCGTCCGGCGGCCGCGGCCAAGATCCGCGACCGATCAGGAAGGACGGCCGATGTGGGTTCATGTGGACAGCGCCGCGTGCGGGGACAGCGTGCTCGATCTCTACGAGCGCGGCGGCCTCTACATGATCCGGGTCGATGGCTGGGAGCTGATGAACGGCGAGTATCACGAGTCGGAGGATCGGCTCGGCGAGCTCGCCGCCAAGCTGGCGCGCAGGCCGGATCCCGCCATCCTCGTCGGCGGTCTCGGCCTCGGCTACACCCTGGCCAGCCTGCACCGGCATCTCGGCGGGGCCGGGCGGGTGACCGTGGCCGAGCTGTCGGAAGCGGTGATCCGCTGGTTCGACCGCTACACCGGGCCCCGGTCGCCCCATCCCGCCAGGATCCGCCACGGCGACGTCCTCGCCGTGGCGGCCGAGGGCACGGCCTATGATGTCATCCTGCTCGATGTCGACAACGGGCCGCAGCCGCTGTCCGCCGCCGGCAATGCCGCGCTCTACGGCGTGGACGGCCTCGGCACCCTGCGCCGGGCATTGGCGCCGGATGGGATGCTGATGGTCTGGTCGGCCTTCGAGGACCCGGACTTCGTGGATCGGGCCAGGTCGATCGGCTTCGTCCCCGCCCGGCTGCCGGTATTCCGGCCGGGCCGGGCGGAGCCGTTCCATCTGGTCTATGTGCTGTCGGCGACGCCGTTCCGGCAGGACGAGCTGGACCGGTTCGGGCTGCAGATCTAGGCGGGCGGACAGCCGACCCGCTGGACCGTCCTGCCTCCGGCGTGTACACGCTGGACGACCCGTCGCGCCGCTGGCCGGAGAGCCCTGTTGCCGTTTCCCAAATCGCTGACCGTCGCAGCCGCCCTCCTGCTGCTCGCCGCCTGTGCCGAGCCGCAGAGCGCGGAGAGCGTTTCCGCGGCCGCGCGGGACAATTTCGGCAAGCGGATCGCGCCCTACCAGGACCATCCCCTGGCGGAGATGGTCGCCGATCTCGGCCTGCCCGACCGCGACACCCCGACCTCGGAGGGCGGCCGCAAGCTGGTGTGGGAGCGGCACGACACCAAGACGATCCAGGACCAGGTGCTGCCGCAGGTCTGCACCGTCACGGCGCTGACCAACAGCCAGGACGTGGTGTTCTTCGTCCTGGCCGGCGGCAACACGCTCTACTGCTCCGAGGTCTTCGGCGCCAAGCCGGCCTGACCCCGCGTCCGTCCGCGACGGTCAGCCGGGCTGGGGCGCCCGCCGCCGGGCCAGCACGACCAGCGCCGCCAGCGCGGTGACGGCCAGCAGCGCCGCCGCCACCAGCGACACGCCC
>NZ_JANX01000420.1 GCF_000767795.1 Inquilinus limosus MP06
TGGAGCATCCGGCCGCGCGACCTATCTGAAGGATAGGCCGGCCTGCCTCCGGCTCCTCGACAACGGCGTCGGCCGGCCTGGGCGGCCGCGCCCGCTCACCGGAGGCGGAGCCATGACGCGACCATCCCCCGACCCGGCAACCGGCGCCGACCGGACCGTCCGGCATCGTCACATCACCATCGACGGCATCCGCATCTTCACCCGGGAGGCGGGGCGGGAGGATGCACCCGTCCTGCTGCTGCCGCACGGCTATCCCTGCTCCTCCTACCAGTTCCGCAACCTGCTGCCGGCGCTGGCCGACCGCTGGCGCCTGGTCGCGCCGGATTTTCCCGGCTTCGGCCTCAGCGACACGCCCGAGGGCTTCGCCTACGACTTCGACGGCTATGCCGGCCTGCTGGAGCGCGTCGCCGACACGCTGGGGCTGGGCCGCTTCGCCCTGTACTTGCACGATTACGGCTCGCAGATCGGGCTGCGCCTGGCGATCCGGCGGCCGGAGCGCGTCGCGGCGCTGATCGTCCAGAACGGCGATATCTACGAGGATGCACTGGGGCCGAAATACGCTTTCCTGACGGATTACTTCGCGAATCCGACGGCGGAGGGACGGGCCAGGCTGGTGGCCGCCGTCAGCGAGGAGGGCTTCCGCGACGAGTTCCTGAACGACGTCCGTGGCGACCTGGCCCAGCGCATCCCGCCCGACCTGTGGAAACTGCACTGGCCGCTGATGGACACGCCCGGGCGCCGGGCGATCGCGGTCGGGCTGATGGAGGGGCTGAAGGAGAATCTGGGCTGGTTCCCGCGCTACCAGGCCTATCTGCGCGAGCACCGGCCGCCGACGTTGATCGCCTGGGGACCGCAAGACGGCTACATGCCCGAGGACTCGGCGAAGGCCTGGCTGCGCGACCTGCCGGAGGCGGAGCTGCATCTGCTCGACGGCGGCCATTGGGCGCTGGAGACCAATCTCGACGAGATCGTGGCCCTGATGCGCGGCTTTCTCGGCCGCGTGCACAGCAGATGAGGAGCGACGGATGAGCGATGATCGGAAGCGACCCAGGATCGCCCGGATCTGGCGCGGCCGCACCCGGCGCGACCGGGCCGACGAATACGAGGCCTACAATTACGAGATCGGCATCAGGCCCTTGATCGAGAAGGCGATGGGCGTGCAGTGCCTGCGCGAGGACCGCGCGGACGAGACCGAATTCGTCACCATCTCCTACTGGGAGAGCGTCGAGGCCATGGCGCGGTTCACCGGCAGCGACCCGGCCGCGATCCACCATCTCGACCGCGACCCGGAGTTCCTGATCGAGCTGCCGGACCGGGTCCAGATCCTGCAGATCCGGCACGCGCATGGCGACACCGGCGGCGACGGACGGTGACGCTCACCCCGCCTTCTTCAGCCGGGTCTCCACCAGCCGCGACCACAGCGTGGCGCCGACCGGCAGGATCTCGTCATTGAAGTCGTAGCGCGGATTGTGCACCGGCACGCTGCCGCGGCCGTTGCCGATGAACAGGAAGGCGCCCGGCTTCTCCGCCAGCATGAAGGCGAAATCCTCCGACGCCATGACGATGTCGCCGTCGTCCCGCACCGTGTCGGCGCCCAGCGCCTCCGCCGCCGTCTCGGCGGCCCAGGCGGTCTCGGCGGCGTCGTTGATCACCGGGATGACCTTGATCACCACCTTCGGCTCGGCCTTGCCGCCGAAGGCGGCGGCGACGTCGCGCGCGATCGTCTCGATCCGCGTCTTCAGCGCCTCCAGCACCTCCATCCGCAGGGCGCGGAAGGTGCCGCGCAGCACGGCGGTGTCGGGAATCACGTTGTAGGCGTCGCCGGCATGGATCTGGGTGACGCTGATCACCGCGGAATCGAGGGCGGAGACGTTGCGGGCCACCACGCTCTGCAGCGCCGTCACCACATGCGCCGCGATCAGCACCGGGTCGACGCCCGTCTCCGGCAGCGCGCCATGGGCGCCGCGGCCGGTGATCGCGATGTCGAACACGCCGCCGCCGGACATGGTCGGGCCGGGCCGCACCATCACATGCCCGGCCTCCAGCGTGTGGAAGTTGTGCATGCCGAACACGGCCTCGCAGGGGAACTGCTCGAACAGCCCGTCGGCGATCATCGCCTCCGCCCCGCCGCGGCCCTCCTCGGCCGGCTGGAAGATGAAATGCACCGTGCCGTCGAAGTTCCGTGTGGCTGCCAGGTAGCGGGCGGCGCCCAGCAGCATGGTGGTGTGGCCGTCATGGCCGCAGGCATGCATGGTGTTCGGGGTCCGCGACCGGTGGCCGAAATCGTTCACCTCCTGCATCGGCAGCGCGTCCATGTCGGCGCGCAGCGCGATCGCCGTCGGGTTGTTGCCGACCCGCAGCGTGCCGACCACGCCGGTCTTGCCGATCCCGGTCGCCACTTCGCAGCCGAAGGCGCGCAGCCGCTCCGCCACCAGGGCGCTGGTGCGGTGCTCCTCGAAGCCCAGCTCCGGATGGGCGTGGATGTCCCGCCGCCATTCGGTCAGCTCGTCGGCGAAGCCGGCGATCATCGGGTCGATCTTCATGGCTGAGTCCTTCGCGGGAACGTCGGACGATATCAGGAACCCGGGCGGCGGCGCTGGCAAGCCCCGATCTCGCCCATCCTTCCGCCTCGTGCTATTGCAGGCGGATGACGCTTTGGCGGACAGCCGCGGGGAGAGAATGCGCGAGATCCTTGAGGTGCTCGAGACGAAGCGCGCGGCGGCGCGCCTGGGCGGCGGCAGGAAGCGGGTCGAGGCCCAGCACGCCAAGGGCAAGCTGACGGCGCGCGAGCGGCTCGAGGTCTTCCTCGACCCCGGCTCCTTCGAGGAATGGGACATGTTCGTCGAGCACCGCTCGGCGGATTTCGGCATGGCCGAGCAGAAGGTGCCGGGCGACGGCGTGGTGACCGGCTTCGGCACCGTCGACGGCAAGCTGGTCTTCGTCTTCAGCCAGGACTTCACGGTGTTCGGCGGCTCGCTGTCCGAGGCGCATGCCGAGAAGATCTGCAAGATCATGGACCAGGCGATGAAGGTCGGCGCGCCCGTCATCGGCCTGAACGATTCGGGCGGCGCCCGGATCCAGGAGGGCGTGGCCTCGCTCGGCGGATATGCCGAGGTGTTCCAGCGCAACGTCCTGGCCTCCGGCGTGGTGCCGCAGATCTCGCTGATCATGGGCCCCTGCGCCGGCGGCGCCGTGTACTCCCCGGCGATGACCGACTTCATCTTCATGGTGAAGGACAGCTCGTACATGTTCGTCACCGGCCCGGACGTGGTGAAGACGGTGACGCATGAGATGGTGTCGGCCGAGGATCTCGGCGGCGCCGTCACCCATACCGCCAAATCCGGCGTCGCCGACCTGGCCTTCGAGGACGATGTCGAGGCGCTGCTGCGGCTGCGCGACTTCGTCGGCTTCCTGCCGTCCTCGAACCGCGCCCCGGCGCCGATCCGCCCGACCGACGATCCGGCCGACCGGCCGGAGATGTCGCTGGACACGCTGATCCCGGCCAACCCGAACAAGCCCTACGACATGAAGGAGCTGATCGGGAAGGTGGTGGACGAGGGCGATTTCTTCGAGCTGCAGCCCGCCTTCGCCGGCAACATCGTCATCGGCGTGGCGCGGATGCAGGGCCGAACCGTCGGCATCGTCGCCAACCAGCCGATGGTGCTGGCCGGCTGCCTGGACATCGATTCCAGCCGCAAGGCGGCGCGCTTCGTCCGCTTCTGCGACGCCTTCAACATCCCGATCGTCACCTTCGTCGACGTGCCGGGCTTCCTGCCCGGCACCAGCCAGGAATATGGCGGCATCATCAAGCACGGCGCCAAGCTTCTGTTCGCCTATGCCGAGGCGACGGTGCCGAAGGTCACGGTGATCACCCGCAAGGCCTATGGCGGGGCCTATGACGTGATGGCGTCCAAGCATCTGCGCGGCGACGTCAACTACGCCTGGCCGACGGCCGAGATCGCGGTGATGGGGCCGAAGGGCGCGGTCGAGATCATCTTCCGCGCCGATCTCGGCGACGCCGAGAAGATCGCGGCGCGGACCGAGGAGTACCGCGAGAAATTCGCGAACCCCTTCGTCGCCGCGGCCCGCGGCTATGTCGACGATGTGATCATGCCGCACAACACCCGCCGGCGGATCTGCAAGGCCCTGGCGATGCTGGCGGAGAAGAAGCTCGAGAATCCCTGGAAGAAGCACGACAACCTGCCGTTGTAGGGCGCCTTGATTCCGCCACGCCGGGGTGGTGCCATCCCGGCCGGGAGAGACTTTGGCACCGAGACCGGAATGATGGCGCGCTTCCGCCCCCTGACGACCCTTCTGGCCGGGGCGCTGCTGCTGGCCGGCTGCGCCACCGAGGCGGGGTTCCGCAAGGGGCTGGACCAGCTGATCGGCCAGCCGAAGGACCAGCTGATCGTGCGCTACGGCCCGCCGATCTATGAGAGCCGGACCGAGGACGGGCGGCGCTACGCCCAGTTCAACCTGTCCTATGTCGAGACCGGCGGCGGCTACACGAACAGCGTGCCGCGCACCGAGGTCGTGCGCGGCACCTACCGCGACGATGACGGCGACAAGCGCCGCTACAAGGAGACGCGGACGGTCTATGACCAGGAATACGTGCCGCCCTACGCGATCGAGCGGCGCTGCCTGACCACCTTCTATTTCAACGCCGCCAACCGCGTGGCCAGCTACGCCTATGCCGGGGAGGGCTGCGTCGCGCCGGAATAGGGCTGTCAGCGTCATGCGATCGATTTAAGGTTGTGTTGATTCTATATTTGCTATTTTATGATAACCCGTGGCAGGAGACGGAAGTCCTGCGGCGGCGCTCGGGGGAGGAATCATCGATGCGGCGGATCGCTCTGCTCCTGGCCGGAACGGCGGTGTTGATCGCCGGCTGCGGCCCGCGCGGCCCCCAGTTCAGCGAGCTCGGCTTCCAGCAGCGGATGGAGCGGCTGATCGGATTGTCGAAGGACAGGGTGGTTGGCCATCTCGGCCCGCCGGTCTCGGAGTTCGAGCGCAAGGAGGACGGCCATATCATCGCGACCTACAAGCTGGACTGGACCGACTCCGGTGGCGGCTACACCGTCAGCGTGCCGAGAACAGAGTATGTGTACGGCACCAGCTACAATCGCCGGGGCAAGAGCAGCGGCAGCTACAGCGAAACCCGGACCGTCTATGTCGATCGTTCGGTGCCGTCCTATTCCGTTCAGCGGAGCTGCTTCATCGATCTGGACTATGATGAGCGGCAGCGGGTCGTTGGCTACCAGTATCAGGGTGACGGCTGCATGGCCGTGGAGCGGAAGACGCCGTAACCGGCCGCCGCTCACAGCAGCGGCCGCAGCGCCAGGTCGAGGCCGAGCAGCAGGAGGCCGAGGAAGAACCAGCGCCGGAACGCCTCCGGCCGCACCCTGAGGCGCAGCCACTGGCCGGCGGCCATGCCCAGCAGCGCCGGGGCCAGGGCCAGCAGCGAGGTGCCGGCGGCGTCCAGCGGGAAGGCGCCGTCCCGCGCCAGCCCGGCCGTCAGCGCCAGGGTCGAGACGGTGAAGGACAGGCCCAGCGCCTGCACCAGATCCTCCTTCTCCAGCCCCAGCGCCTGCAGGAACGGCACCGCCGGGATGACGAAGACCCCGGTGGCGGCGGTGACCAGGCCGGTGGCGGCGCCGACCGGGCCCGACCACCAGCGCTCCGCCCTGGCCGGCACGGACAGGGCGG
>NZ_JANX01000421.1 GCF_000767795.1 Inquilinus limosus MP06
GGGAGTTCGTCGACCTCGCCGCCCGGCTGCGGCGCGTGCTGGAGGCCTGCTGATGGTCGCGCCCGCCACCGACACCCTGCCCATGAGCGGCGCCTTCGCCGAGGACGCCGAGGCCCAGGCCGCTTTCGCCGGCACCCAGCGCTTCCTGGCCTGGCGCCGCCGGCTGCTGCCGGTGCTGGCCGTGGCCGCGATCCTGGTGCTGTGGGAGATCGCGGTGCCGCTGTTCGGCATCAAACCCTTCATCGCCCCGGCGCCCAGCGCCGTGGCCAAGGTGCTGGTCGCCAAATCCGGCATGCTGCTGTCGAACCTGGTGCCGACCGCGATCGAGGCGCTTCTGGGTTTCCTCTTGGGCAATGCCGCGGCGATCCTGATCGCGGTCGCCTTCGTCTGGAAGCGGACGCTGGAGGAGGCGTTCTTCCCGGTGGCGGTGATGATCAACACCATCCCGGTGGTGGCCAAGGCACCGATCCTGGTGCTGCTGCTGGGCAACGGCATGGAGCCGAAGATCGCCATCGCCGCGCTGATCTGCTTCTTCCCGACCCTGGTCAACATGACCCGCGGCCTGCGCGATGTCAGCCCGCAGCAATTGGAATTGATGCGCATCCTGTCGGCCTCGCCGCGCGAGGTGTTCGTCAAGCTGCGCCTGAAGAATGCGCTGCCCTATTTGTTCTCGGCCCTGAAGATCGCGGCTTCGACCGCCGTGATCGGCGCCATCGTCGGCGAATGGATCGGCGCCACCAAGGGCATCGGCGCCCTGATCATCCAGGCCACCTACAACTTCGATTCCCCGCTGCTCTACGCCACCATCGTCGTCGGCTCGGTGTTCTCGGCGACCTTCTTCGGCGTGATCAGCTGGGCCGAGCACCGCTTCCTGAAATGGAACGTCCGCGCCGCCTGACGCGCGCGGCCCCCACCTCCCGACCCCATTGCGGAGCCATCAGCATGGCCACGACGCCTGACACCATTGTCGAACCCGAAGGCCGCATCCCGGTCGCGGCGCGCGCCGACCTCGTCGTCGTCGGCGGCGGGCCGGCCGGCATCTCCGCCGCCGTCGCCGGCGCCCGCAACGGCCTGTCGGTGGTGCTGCTGGAGCGCTACGCCCATCTCGGCGGCCTCGCCGCCGGCGGCATGGTCCTGGTGCTGGACGACATGTGCAACGGCGCCGAAATCAGCGTCCGCGGCCTGTGCGGCGAGATGATCGACCGGATGGAGCGGATCGGCCTGTGCGTCGCCCCGCCCGAGGCCGACCGCCGCTCGGACCCGGCGATGTGGCGGAAATGGTCGCGCTGGGGTGTGTTCGACTTCCACTCCCACATGAAGCCGCAGCCGATCTGCTACGCCGCCGCCTTCGACCCCGACGGCTACAAGCGCGTGTCCAACGACCTGGTGCGCGAGGCCGGGGTCAACCTGCGGCTGCACAGCTGGTTCTCCCGCGCCATCGTCGAGGACGGGCGGATCACAGGCGTCATCTGCGACAGCAAGGAAGGCCGCCAGGCGATCATGGGGTCGGTGGTTGTCGACGCCACCGGCGACCTCGACGTCGCCGCCTCGGCCGGCGCGCCCTTCATCCACGGCGCCTTCATCGTCACCACCGTGTTCCGCCTCGGCGGCGTCGACACCGAGGCGGCGGAGCGGTTCGAATACGAGGAGCCGGAGGCCTTCGCCCCGGCCGACCGCGAGGCCAAGCGGATCATGGGCGGGTCCTGGGACAAATGGTGGCTGAAGACGCCGCTGCCCGGCGTGGTCTGGTGCAACTGCCCGCACATGGCCGGCTTCGACGGGCTGAAGGTCGACGACCTGACCCGCGCCGACTTCCAGGGCCGCGACCGCATCGCCGCGCTGCTGGCCTATGCGCGGGAGAAGATGCCCGGCTTCGAGAACGCCTTCATCGTCGATGTCGCGCCGCAGGTCGGGGTGCGCCAGTCCCGCCTGCTGGATGGCGTCCATGTCATGTCGAAGGAAGACGTGATGCAGCGCCGGCACTTCGCCGACAGCGTCGCCCGCGGCCGCGACTACTACTATCCGTACCGCTCGCTGCTGCCGCGAGACGTGTCGCAGCTGCTGGTCGCCGGCCGGCACTACTCCGCCACCTCCGCCGCCCAGCGCATCTCGCGCGAGATCCCGCCCTGCATGGCGATGGGCGAGGCCGCGGGCGCGGCGGCGGCGCTGGCGCTGCAGGCCGGTGTCACGGTCGACCGGGTGGACGTCGCCCGGCTGCAGGCTACGCTTCGGGCCCAGGGCGCCGATCCGGGCGACCAGCCGGCGGCCAATGCGCAGGTGGCGGAAGCCGCGGAATAGGGAAGGGCACGAGCAGCATGCAGAGCGACGGGATCCAGCCGCTGTCCGGCATCCGGGTGATCGACTTCTCCCAGGTCATGCTCGGCCCCAGCGCCACGCAGGTGCTGGCCGATTACGGCGCCGACGTGATCAAGATCGAGCGGCCGGGCGCCGGCGACCTGTCGCGAAGCTCGATCCCCGACGACCCGGACGGGCCGAACAACCCGGTGTTCCGCAGCCTGAACCGCAACAAGCGGTCGATCGCGCTGGACCTGCGCGGCGACGAGGGCAAGCAGGTGGTGTACGAGCTAGTGCGCGGCGCCGACATCGTCGTGAACAACTTCCGTGCCGGGGTGATGGAGCGGATGGGCTTCGGCTATGCCCGGCTGGCCGAGATCAACCCGCGCATCATCTGCGCCTTCGGCTCCGGCTTCGGCCAGGCCGGGCCGCTGGCCTATAAGGGCGGCCAGGACATCCTGGCCCAGGCCCTGTCCGGCGTGATGATGCGCAAGTGCAACGACGACGAGCCGCTGACCATCTACGCCACCTCGCTGTGCGACTATTCCGCCGGCATGCATCTGGTGCAGGCGATCCTGCTGGCGCTGCTGCAGCGGGAGAAGACCGGCCGCGGCCAGCAGGTCTCGGTGTCGCTGTTCGAATCCATGCTTGCCATGCAGATGCAGGAAGCGGCGATGTGGCTGCAGCGCGGCCGCGACTTCAGCTGGGGCGCTTATCCACTGACCGGCGCCTTCCCCACCACCGACGGTGCCGTCGTCCTGGTCGGCGCCTTCAAGGCCAATCCGCTGCGTGACATCTGCACAGCATTGGGCCTGCCTGACCTCTCGGCCGATCCGCGCTACGCCGACTTCGCCGGCCAGGTGAAGCACAAGGCCGAGCTGCAGGCGCTGTTCCGCGAGCGCTTCGCCACCGGCACCACCGAGCACTGGCTGGCCCGGCTGGACGAGCAGGACCTGCTCTGCGCCCCCGTCCTCAAGCTGTCCGACGCGCTGGCGCACGAGCAGACCCGGGCCAATAGCAGCGTGGTGTCGCATGAGCCGGGCGACCCGCTGGCGCTGATCGGGTCGCCGCTGACCATGGATCCCTCGGCCTTCCGCATCCGCCACGCCCCGCCGGCGCTGGGCGCCGACGGCGACGCGATCCTGACCGAGGCCGGCTTCCCGGCATCGCGGATCCGGGCTCTGCGCGAGGCGGGAGTGCTGTCATGACCGTGCGCTTCACGGTGGAGGGCGAGATCGCCCGCATCACCCTCGACCGGCCCGACCGGATGAACGCGGTCGACCGGGCGACCGAGCAGGAGCTGATCCGGATCTGGGAGGCGATCGAGCGCGACCGGTCGATCCGCGCCGTGGTCCTGACCGGGGCGGGCGACCGCGCCTTCTGCACCGGCGCCGACATGAAAGACGGGGCCGGGGTGAGCGGGCTGGAATATTGGGCCGCGCCGCGCCCGGGCGGCTTCGGCGGCATTGCCCTGCGCGAGACGCTGGATATCCCGGTGATCGCCCGGGTCAACGGCCATGCGCTGGGCGGCGGCATGGAGATGGTGCTGGGCTGCGACATCGTCGTGGCCTCGTCCGGCGCCAGCTTCGGCCTGCCGGAGCCGCGGGTCGGCCGGCTGGCGCTGGATGGCGGCATCGCCCTGTTGTCCCGTCGCCTCAGCCACGTCCAGGCCATGGGCCTGCTGCTCACCGGCCGCCGCATCGGCGCCGAGGAGGCGCTGCGGCTGGGCCTGGTCAATGAGGTGGCGGCGCCGGAGGGGCTGGATGCCGCGGTCGACCGCTGGGTCGCCGACATCCTGGTCTGCGCGCCGCTGTCGGTGCGCGCGATCAAGCAGATGGTGCGGGCGGGGGCCGGGCTGACCGCCGCCCAGGCCCAGGCGCTGCGCCTGCCGGCCCTGGTCGAGGCGCTGCAATCGGCGGATCAGGAGGAGGGCGTTCGCGCCTTCCGGGAAAGGCGTCCGCCGCGCTGGCAGGGGCGCTGAGGGGGCGCCATGACCCACATCATCGCCTCGGCCTGCATCGACGTGAAGGACGGCGCCTGCCAGAAGGTGTGCCCGGTCGACAGCATCTATGAGGGCGGGCGGATGATGTACATCCATCCCGAGGAATGCATCGACTGCGGCATCTGCCTGTCGGTCTGCCCGGTGCAGGCGATCTATGCCGATGACGAGCTGCCGGCGGCGGAGGCGGCGTTCCGGGCCGCGAACCGGGATTTCTTCGGCCCCGGCGTGACCGGCTGGGGCGCGCCGGGCGGTGCCGATGCACGGCATGTCAGCGCGCTTGATCATCCGGAGATCGCGGGCCGCCGTGCGGCCGCTGCCGACCGGCAGCCATAGGACGTATCGGCTCCGGGCCGCCGGGCTGCGCTGGCGTGAGATCGCGGGCAGGTGCTTTCTCTTCTGGAGCCGGACCAAGCCGGCCGCAGCTGTCAGAGCTGGAACTGCAGCCGGCGAGACAGCACGATGCCCGCCGCCCCGCGCAGCGTGGCGCGGCCCCTCTGGTCGGTCAGCAGCACGCGGGGCTCGCTGCCGGGGCGCGACGGCACCAGCAGGCCGACATGCGCCTCGATCGCCGTCCGCAGCCGCTCCCCGGCCTCGACTACGTCGCCATGCAGCACGAAATGGTTCGGCGCCAGGGTCTGCTGCAGATTGGCGATGCCGACCGCGATGTTGCGGGCATAGAGGTCCAAGAGCCGCGCGGCCGCGTCCGACCCCGCCTCCGCCTGTCCGGCCAGCGAGCCGGGGTCGTGTCCTCGGGCAGCCCGGCGGCCCGCGCCTGGCGCCGCAACCAGCCGGTGGTCGCCACCGTCTCCCAGCAGCCGCGGCGGCCGCAGGCGCAGACCTCGCCGTCGAGCTGGACGAAGGTGTGGCCCAGCTCGCCCCCCGCGCCGGCCGGGCCGCTCTGCAGGTGCCCGTCCAGCTGCAGCGCCCCGCCGATGACGTCTGACAGGTACAGCACCGCGAAGGTGCGCAGACTGCGGCCGATGCCGAACCAGCGGTCGGCCAGCAGCAACGCCCGCGGGTGGTGGTCGAGATAGACCGGCAGGCCCGTCTCCTCCTCCAGCACCGTGCCGAGGCCGAGGCCGGACAGCACCGGCGCCAGGTTGACCTTGACGATGACGCCGCGCTCCGTGTCGATCATGCCGGTGGCGCCGACGCCGATGCCCAGCGGCGGCTGCCGGGCGGCCGCCAGGGTGCGCGCCAGGCTGGCGAGGACGGCCGCCACCGCGGCCCGGGGATCGCCCTCCGTTGGAAACTCCTCGCGCTCGACGGCCGTGATCTCCCCGGTCCAGGACACCAGCGCGGTGCGCACCGACCCGTGCCGCAGGTCGACCGCGCCGATCTGCGGCGCATCGCGCGAGAACTGCAGCGGCCGGGCCGGCTTGCCGCCGGCGCCGCCGGACGAGGCGGGC
>NZ_JANX01000422.1 GCF_000767795.1 Inquilinus limosus MP06
GGCCAAGCGCCTGAACGTCGAATCCGTCACCAGCCATCTGCCCGGCGCCGAGATGATGGTGCGGCGCGAGCCGCTGGGCGTCGTCGGCGTCGCCACGCCCTGGAACTTTCCCTGCGCCATGCTGACCCGCAAGGCCGCCGCCGCCCTGGCCGCCGGCTGCACCGTGGTGGCGCACCCCTCGTCGCAGACCCCGCTGTCGGCCCTGGCCCTGGCCGAGCTGGCGGAGCGCGCCGGCATCCCGGCCGGGGTGCTGAACATCGTCACCGGCGACCCGGAGCCGATCGTCGGCCGGATCTGCGCCGACAAGCGGGTACGGGCGGTCAGCTTCACCGGGTCGACCGAGATCGGCCGGCTGATCGCCGAGCGCTGCGCCCCGACGATCAAGCGCCTGCAGCTCGAATTGGGCGGCCACGCCCCGCTGATCGTCTTCGCCGATGCCGATCTCGACCGCGCCGTGTCGATCGCGATCGATGCGAAATTCGCCACCTCCGGGCAGGACTGCCTGGCCGCCAACCGGATCTATGTCGAGCAGCCGGTCTATGCCGCCTTCTGCGACGCCTTTGCCAAACGCGTCGCGGCGCTGAAGGTCGGTAACGGCCTCGATGCCGGGACCGAGATCGGACCGCTGATGCACGACCGCGCCATGGCCAAGGCGGCGGAGCATGTGCGCGACGCCGTGGGGCGCGGCGCGCGATGCCTGACGGGCGGCGAGGCCCACCCGGCCGGGCCGCTGTTCTTCGCTCCGACCGTGCTGGCCGACGTGCCGGACGGCGCCGCGATCATGCGCGAGGAGACCTTCGCCCCGGTCGCCGCCGTCACCGCCTTCGACAGCGAGGACGAGGTGGTGGCCCGCGCCAACGACACCGAATACGGCCTGGTCGCCTATGTCGTCACCCGCGATGCCGGCCGGGTGCTGCGCCTCGGCCGCGCCCTCGACTACGGCATGGTCGCGGTCAACCGGGTGAAGATCACCGGTGCCCCGATCCCGTTCGGCGGCATGAAGCAGTCCGGCCTCGGCCGTGAAGGCTCGCGCCACGGCATCGAGGCCTTCACCGAGCTCAAGTACCTCTGCCTGGACGCGGCGTAAGCGCCGCCCGTCTCTTTCTAAGGAGAACCCCGATGGCCCTCCGCGGCAACGAACTCGACGCCTGGGATCGCGACCACTTCTTCCATCCCTCGACCCATATGGCGGCCCATGCCCGGGGCGAGACGCCGAACCGGATCATCACCGGCGGCGAGGGCGTCTACATCACCGACCGCGACGGCAAGCGCAGCCTGGACGCCTTCGCCGGCCTGTACTGCGTCAATGTCGGCTACGGCCGGCGCGAGATCGCCGATGCGATCGCTGCCCAGGCGCATGAGCTGGCCTATTACCACGCCTATGTCGGGCACGGCAGCGAGCCGTCGATCCGCCTGGCCAAGATGATCATCGACCGGGCGCCGGCCGGCATGTCGCGGGTGTTCTTCGGCCTCGGCGGGTCCGACGCCAACGAGACCAACATCAAGCTGGTCTGGTACATCAACAACATCCTGGGCCGGCCGCAGAAGAAGAAGATCATCTCGCGCTGGCGCGGCTATCACGGCTCCGGCCTGATGACCGGCAGCCTCACCGGGCTGGAGCTGTTCCACAAGGCCTTCGACCTGCCGCTGGCCCAGGTGCTGCACACTGAGGCGCCGTACTACTACCGCCGCGAGGACCGGTCGCTGAGCGAGGAGCAGTTCTCGCAATACTGCGCCGACAGGCTGGAGGAGATGATCCTGGCCGAGGGGCCGGAGACGGTGGCGGCCTTCATCGGCGAGCCGATCCTGGGCACCGGCGGGCTGGTGCCGCCGCCGGCCGGCTACTGGGAGAAGATCCAGGCGGTCCTGGCCAAGTACGACGTGCTGCTGATCGCCGACGAGGTGATCACCGGCTTCGGCCGGCTGGGGTCGATGTTCGGCTCCGACCATTACGGCATCAAGCCGGACCTGATCACCATCGCCAAGGGACTGACCTCGGCCTATGCCCCGCTGTCCGGCGTGATCGTGTCGGAGAAGGTGTGGAAGATCCTGGAGAAGGGGTCCGACGCGCTGGGCGCCATCGGCCATGGCTGGACCTATTCCTCGCACCCGCTGTGCACCGCCGCGGCGATCGCCAATCTCGAGCTGATCGACAGCCTGGGGTTGGTGGAGAACGCGAAGCTGACCGGCGCCTATTTCAAGCAGGCGCTGACCGACGCCCTGGCCGGCCACCGCATCGTCGGCGAGGTGCGCGGCGAGGGCCTGGCCGCGGCGGTCGAGTTCGTGGCCGACAAGGACGACCGGGTGTATTTCGACCCGGCGCTGAAGGTCGGGCCGCGGATCTATGCGGCGACGCTGGCCCGCGGCGTGATCTCCCGCGCCCTGCCGCAGGGCGACATCCTGGGCTTCGCCCCGCCGCTGTGCCTGACCCGCGACGAGGCCGACATCGTGGTCAAGGCCGTGGCCGGCGCGGTCGAGTCGGTGGCGGCCGAGCTGTGAGCGAAGCCATGATCGCCGAAACCATCCCCGCCACCATGCGCGCCGTGGTCCTGACCGGCCATGGCGGGCCCGACAAGCTGGTCTATCGCGACGACGTGCCGGTGCCGAAGCCGGCAGCCGGCGAGGTGCTGATCGAGGTCGCCGCCTGCGGCATGAACAACACCGATGTCTGGGTCCGCGAAGGCGCCTACGGCACCGAGGCGGACCCGGAGGCGGTGTCGAGCTGGCGCGGCCGCGGCGACCGGTCGACCCTGACCTTCCCCCGCATCCAGGGCACCGACACGGTCGGCCGCGTCGTCGCGGTCGGGCCCGGCGTGCCGGCGGCGCGGATCGGCGAACGGGTGATGGTCGATTTCAGCATCTACAACCGCGACGACGACAGCCTGGCCGACATCGACTACATGGGCCATGGCCGCGACGGCGGCTATGCCGAATACATGGCGCTGCCGGCCGACCATGCCCATCACGTCGACACGCCGATGAGCGATGTCGAGCTCGCCACCTTCTGCTGCGCCTACCTGACCGGCGAGCACATGCTGGACCGGGCGCGGGTGGCGGCGGGCGAGCGGGTGCTGGTCACCGGCGCCTCGGGCGGCGTCGGCTCCGGCATCGTCCAACTGTGCCGCGCCCGTGGCGCCATCCCCTATGCCGTGGTCGGCCGCGGCAAGGAGGAGGCGGTGCTGGCCGCCGGCGCCGAGGCGGTGGTCACGCGCGACGCCGGCGACCTGGTCTCGGCGGTGGAGCGCGCGACCAAGGGCCGGCCGATCGACGTCGTCGCCGACCTGGTCGGCGGGGCGATGTTCAACGACCTGTTGCGCATCCTGCGGCCGGAGGGGCGCTACACCACCGCCGGCGCCATCGCCGGGCCGGTGGTGCAGCTGGACCTGCGGACCATGTACCTGAAGCACCTGGAGCTGCACGGCTCGTCCCAGGGCACGCGCGACGCCTTCAAGCGACTGGTGCGGTACATCGAGGAGGGCAAGCTGAAGCCGCTGGTCGGCGGGGTCTACCGCCTCTCCGACTTCCACCGCGCCCAGGCCGATTTCATGGCCAAGGGCTTTGTCGGCAAGCTGGTGGTGGTGCCGGATGCAAGGTGGGCTGGTGGTCGTTAAGGCTGCTCTCGGACGCCGGCAAAAGCCAAACAAGTCCCCCCTCCCCTTGCGGGAGGGGGGCAGGGGGAGGGGTCTGCGCGCGTCCGCGCGCGAATGAGTCAGGGACCTGTCCGCCGTCACCACGGCCGGAACAGGGTCGGTGCAAGCCGATGGAACCCCCTCCCCCTAACCCCCTCCCGCAAGGGGAGGGGGGACTCAAACGGGGTAAGACGGAGACCTGCTGCTTACACCCGCACCACATGCAGGTCGCGCGGCAGGGTGGACAGGATCTCCGGCCCGTCCTCGCGCAGGATCACGATCTCCTCAAGGCGGATGCCGAAACGGCCCGGGATGTAGATGCCCGGCTCGATCGAGAACACCATGCCTTCCTCCAGCACCGTCTCGGAGGTGGCGGTGATGTAGGGCGGCTCGTGGCCGTCGATGCCCATGCCGTGGCCGGTGCGGTGGACGAAGTATTCGCCATAGCCGGCATCGGTGATGACCTTGCGGGCCGCGGCGTCGACCTCCTTGGCCATCACGCCCGGCTTCGCCGCCTTCAGCGCCGCCTGCACCGCCTTCTCGACGATGGTGTGGATCTGGCCGTAGCCCTCCGGCGGGCGGCCGATCGCGACCATGCGGGTGATGTCGCTGGGGAAGCCGGCCTTGCGGCCGCCGATGTCGACCACCACCGCATCGCCCTCCTCCAGCCGGCGCTCGCCGGTCTGGTGGTGCGGGAAGGCGCCGTTGCCGCCGCCGCCGACGATCCAGAACTGCGGCGACGCGCCCTCCGAGGTGAAATGGGCCTTGATCACATCCGCCAGCTCCAGCTCGGTCATGCCCGGCCTGGCCGCGGCGAAGGCAGCCTGGATGGCGCGGTCGGCGATGCCGGCATTCATCTTCAGCTTGGCGAACTCTGCCGCGTCCTTGCGCATGCGCAGGGCGCCGATGGTGCTGTCGGTGAAGCTGTGCCGCGCCCCGGGCAGGACACCGAGCAGCAGCAGGGCGAAATCCGCCCGCATCGTCTCGTCCAGCACGACATGCCCGGCCTGGGCGGCGCCGACATCGGCCAGGGCGGCCGCCAGCGCGGCATCCGGCCCGATGGCGTCGTCCCAGGTGTGGAAGACGATCGCCGTCTCCTCGCGCGAGCCCTCGGCGTTCAGCGCCGGCATCAGGAACGCCTCGCGCTCCGGCCCGATCAGCAGCAGGCAGGGCCGCTCATCGGCATGCGGGTGGAAGCCGGCCGCCCATTGCAGGTGCGAGCCGGGCCCGAGCGCGACGAGGTCGACGCCCGCCTCCCGCATCTTCACCCGCAGCGCCGCCAGCCGCGTCCCCGTATCGACCGTCATCCTGTCCTCCCGTTCGAGGCGAATCGCCGTCCTCGACCGCCAGCCTAGACCGCCTCGGTCCGGAAATCCTCGCGATGGATCGCGGTGCGCAGCATGCCGTCGGCGCCGATCACGCCGCGATACATGCCCTCGCAGTTGAAGGGCAGCGCGACATTGCCCTGGGCGTCGACCGCGATCAGCCCGCCGGACCCGCCGGCCGGGGCGAGGAGCACCTGCACCACATCCTCCGCCGCCTGCGCCAGCCCCTGGCCGGCCCAGCGCATGCGGGCGTCGATCTCGTGCCCGGCGGCGTAGCGGATGAAGATCTCGCCATGGCCGGTGCCGGAGACGGCGCAGGTGGCGTTGTCGGCCCAGGTGCCGGCGCCGATCACCGGGCAGTCCCCGACCCGGCCCGGGGTCTTGCCGGTCATGCCGCCGGTCGAGGTGGCGGCGGCGAGGTTGCCGGCGGCATCGCAGGCCACCGCGCCGACCGTGCCGTGCTTGCGCGCCGGATCGCCGTCATCCGGCAGAGCCATGCGGCGACGTTCCAGCTCCTGCTGCAGCGCCTCCCAGCGCCGCTCGGTGCGGAACCAGGACGGGTCCATATGCTCCAGCCCCGCCTCGCGGCAGAAGCGGCGCGCCCCCTCTCCGGCCAGCAGCACATGCTCGGTCCGCTCCATCACCGCGCGGGCGGCCAGGACCGGGTGGCGCGGGCCGCAGATGCCGGCGACGGCGCCGGCGCGGCGGTCGCGCCCGTCCATCACCGCCGCGTCCATCTCGTTCTCGCCGGCG
>NZ_JANX01000423.1 GCF_000767795.1 Inquilinus limosus MP06
GATCTGAGAGACGACGATGGATGCGGATTCGCTGCGCGCCCTGCAGGCGCCGCTGAAGGACAAGTATCGCGAGGCGCCGGATGCGGCCCTGGTCACCCTGAGCGCCAAGGGGCGGCTGGGCGATGAGGGCGTGACCTGCAAGGTCGAGACCGGCCGCGCTTTGGCCGAGGCCGGGCTGCACCCGGCGACCGGCGGCGACGGGCTGTCGCTGTGCTCCGGGGACATGCTGCTGGAGGCGCTGGTGGCCTGCGCCGGGGTGACGCTGAAGGCGGTGGCGACCGCGCTGAACCTGCCGGTCACCGGCGGCACCGTCTCGGCCGAGGGCGACCTCGACTTCCGCGGCACGTTGGGCGTGGCCAAGGACGCGCCGGTCGGCTTCCGCGCCATCCGGCTGCGCTTCGAGGTCGAGGGCGACCTGACCGAGGAGCAGCGCGCCACGCTCCTGAAGCTGACCGAGCGCTACTGCGTCGTGTACCAGACGCTGCGCACGCCGGCCGAGTTTGCGGTCGATCTGGTGACTGCTTGAATCCTTGGTTGATTTACCGAAAATATGCATCGAATCCTTGCGTTGAGAAAATGATCATCCCGCCGTCATTTGCCTGAACCGCTGCCTTCCGCTTCGGCACAGGCGAGGCCTGGGCGCCGGCGGCAGGGCTGTCCTGCTCTGGCATCCTTCTTGCTGCCATCGACTCTCGCGGCCGGATCGCTCCGCCGCGACTGTCGAAGGGGCAAGATCGATGGAAGAGGAACAGGGAGACGGCGTCAGCCGGCGCGGCCTGCTGTCGCTGATCGGGATGGCGGCGGGCAGCGCCGCGATGTACCAGGCCATGACCAGCCTCGGCCTGGCGGCGGAGGCCGGCTACAAGGGGCCGGCCGACCTGAGCGGCGACCCGAAGGGCGCCTCGGTGCTGGTGCTCGGCGCCGGCCTCGCCGGCATGACCGCGGCGCTGGAGCTGCGCCAGGCCGGCTATTCGGTCCAACTGCTGGAATTCAACGACCGTCCGGGCGGGCGCAACTGGACGCTGCGCGGCGGCGACCGCTTCACCGAGCTGGGCGGCGCCAGCCAGACCTGCGATTTCGACCAGGGGCTGTACATCAACCCCGGCCCGTGGCGCATCCCGTACCACCATCACGGCGTGCTGGCCTATTGCCGGCGCCTGGGCGTGGCGCTGGAGCCGTTCCAGCAGCTCAACCACAACGCGCTGCTGCACAACACCAAGGGCTTCGGCGGCAAGCCGCAGCGCATCCGCGAGATCAAGACCGACTTCCAGGGCCATGTCTCCGAGCTGCTGGCCAAGGCGACGCAGCAGGGCAAGCTGGACGAGGCGGTGTCGAAAGAGGATCGCGAGATCCTGCTGCAGGCGCTGAAATCCTGGGGCGCGCTGGACAAGGATTACGGCTACAAGGCAGGCGAGACCGCTTCGGAGTTCCGCGGCTTCAGCAAGGACGCCGGCGGCGGGCTGGGGGCCGAGCCGGTTCCGGGCGAGCCGATCGGCCTGTCCGACATCCTGTCCTCACGCCTGTGGCGCAGCCTGCAGAGCTTCGCCCTCTACGAGTTCCAGACCACGATGTTCCAGCCGGTCGGCGGCATGGACATGATCGGCAAGGCCTTCGCCGCGCAGCTCGGCGGGCTGATCCGCTACAACTCCAAGGTCACCCGGATCCAGCAGGGCGAGACCGGTGTGACCGTGACCTATGAGGACACCAAGAGCCCCGGCGCCTCGCTGCAGGCCAAGGCCGACTGGTGCGTCTGCACCATCCCGCTGACCGTCCTCAGCCAGATCCCGATCGATGTCGGGCCGAAGATGCAGGCGGCGATCGAGGCGGTGCCCTATGCCTCCTCGGTCAAGGTCGGGCTGCAGTTCAAGCGCCGCTTCTGGGAGGAGGACGAGGCGATCTATGGCGGCATCAGCTACACCGACCTGCCGATCCGCCAGATCTCCTACCCCAGCACCGGCTACAATCTCGGCGGCAAGGGCGTGCTGCTCGGCGCCTACAGCTGGAACGGTCCGAACTCCTACGAATTCACCGCCATGGACCCGGCCGAGCGGGTGCGCCGCGCCGTCCAGTACGGCCAGCAGATCCACCCGCAATACGCGGCGGAGTTCGAGACCGGGATCTCGGTCGCCTGGCACCGGGTGCCCTTCACTCTGGGCTGCGCCGGCGACTGGACTGACGAGGCGCGGGCGCAGCACTACGACAATCTGTGCCAGATCGACGGCCGCATCGTGCTGGCCGGCGAGCACGCCTCCTACATCCCGGCCTGGCAGGAGGGGGCGATCCTCTCGGCGCTGAACGCGATCGAGCGGCTGCACCACCGGGTGATCGCAGCATGAGCCGCCTGCCGATGAGGAGCCCCGCCATGATCCTTCGTCCCGCGGCCGCGATCCTGTTCGCCCTGCTGCCGGCTGCGGCCGGCGCCCAGGACGCCCCGATGCTCAGCCCGGCCTCGACCTTCGCCGAGGCCGACGGCGCGGCGCTGTTCGCCAATGTCTGCCAGGCCTGCCACATGCAGGCAGGGCAGGGGGCGGCCGGGGCCGGCCACTACCCGGCCCTGGCGAAGAACGCCAATCTCGAGACCGGGGCCTATCCCGTCTATGTCGTTGTCCACGGCCTGAAGGGCATGCCGCCGGTCGGGAAGATGATGACCGACGACCAGGTGGCCGCGGTGGTGAACTACCTGCGCACCAGCTTCGGCAATTCCTATACCGATCCGGTGACGGCGAAAGACGTCGCCGACGCCCGCAACTGACCTGAACGCCTGAGGGGAGAGAGCCTTGACCAAGACGATGATGACGGCCGCGATCGGCCTCGCGGCGATGCTGGCGGCCGGCGGGGCCGTGGCCCAGGACGTGATCCGCCACAAGATCCCGAACTCCGACTTCCCGATCGCCCGGGCGGTGGAGATCCCGGCCGGCAAGACCACGGTCTATGTCAGCGGCGCGGTGCCGCCGGTGGCCGATCCCAACGCGGCCAAGAACACGGTCGCCGCCTATGGCGACACCAAGGCCCAGACGGTCGCGGTGCTGACATCGATCGAGAAGACGCTGAAGGATCTCGGCCTCGGCCTGGGCGACGTGGTGAAGATGCAGGTCTTCCTGGTCGGCGACCCCGCCAAGGACGGCAGGATGGACTTCACCGGCTTCATGGAGGGCTACCGCCAGTTCTACGGCACGGCGGCACAGCCGAACCTGCCGGCGCGCTCGGCCATGCAGGTCGCGGCGCTGGTCAATCCCGGCTACCTGGTCGAGATCGAGGTGACGGCGGTCCGGCCGTAGGGTGGTCCGGCTCCAAATTTGACCGTCATTGCGAGGAGGCGAAGCCGACGAAGCAATCCAGGGGCCGGTGCGAACTGGCCCCTGGATTGCTTCGCTGTGCTCGCAATGACGATCCACTTCTCCGCAATCGCTTGAGAGAGATCGGGTGTAGCGATTCCGAGATGCAGGGCGATAAGATCGGACAAAACGACGGAGTCTCGACGTGATCCATGTTATCGCCCTGCTGACCGCCAAGCCGGGGAAGCGCGCCGCCCTGCTGGAGGAATTCCGCAAGCTTGTACCCGAGGTCCATGCCGAGCAGGGCTGCATCGAATACGGGCCCGCGGTGGACGCCGAGGGCAGCCCCGCCCGCTTCGGCGACGACACCTTCGTCGTGATCGAAAAGTGGGAGAGCCCGGAGGCGCTGAAGGCGCACTCCGTCGCCCCGCACATGAAGGCCTATGGCGAGCGCACCAAGGACCTGATCGCCGACCGGGCGGTTCACGTCCTGACGCCGGCCTGAACCCGGCTCCGGCCGGGCTTCAATGTCCCGGCCGGCCGGTGCGGCGACTGTGGCGCTCCACGAGCGCCTTGGCCGCCAGCGTCACCAGCGCCAGCAAAGCCAGGGTCGATGCAGCGGCGAAGGCGCCGACGGCGTTGTAGTCGTTGTAGAGCAGCTCGATCTGCAGCGGCAGCGTGTTGGTCTGGCCCCGGATGTGGCCGGAGACGACCGAGACGGCGCCGAACTCGCCCATCACCCGGGCGTTGCACAGCACCACGCCGTACAGCAGCGCCCATTTGATGTTCGGCAGGGTGACGCGGAAGAAGGTCTGCCAGCCATTGGCGCCCAGGGTCGCCGCCGCCTCCTCCTCGTCGCGCCCCTGCGCCTGCATCAGCGGGATCAGCTCGCGCGCCACATAGGGCGAGGTGACGAACAGGCTGACCAGCACGATCGCCACGGGCGTGAACATCAGGCGGATGCCGTGGTCCTGCAGCCAGGGGCCGAACAGGCCGTTGGCGCCGTAGAGGAACAGGTACACGACGCCCGCCACGATCGGCGACACCGAGAACGGGATCTCGACCAGCGTGGTCAGCAGGCGCCGGCCGCGGAACTGGAACTTGGCGATGGCCCAGGCCGCCATGACACCGAACACGGTGTTGACCGGCACCACGATCAGCGCCGTGGTCACGGTCAGGCCGATGGCGTGCAGCGTCTCGCCTTGGCCGATGTTGCGGGCGAAGACCGCCAGACCGGCGGAGAAGGCCTGGGCGAAGATCACCACGATCGGTGCCACCAGCACCAGGCCGGCGGCCAGCAGGGCCAGGCCGATCAGGATGCGCCGGGTCCAGCGCCCCTCGCCGATGCGGGGCGACCGCCGGGGCCGGGCCTTGGCGGTCTCGGTCACCGGCACCACGGCCGGGTCGCGGTCAACGGCGATCGACATGGCGCAGGAACCGGGCCTGGAGGAGGTTGGTGGCCAGCAGCAGCAGGAAGGCGGCGGCCAGGATGGTCATCGCCAGCGCCGCGGCGGCGGCGTAGTCGTATTCCTCGAGCCGGATGAAGACGAGCAGCGCCGCGATCTCGGTCTGCATCGGCCGGTTGCCGGCGATGAAGATGACGGCGCCGAACTCGCCGAGCGAGCGGGCGAAGGCCAGGCTGCAGCCGGCCAGGAAGGCGGGCAGGATCGCCGGCCACACCACATGGCGCAGGGTCGACCAGTCGCCGGCGCCCAGCGTCCGGGCGGCTTCCTCGACGCCCTCGTCCAGGTCTTCCAGCACCGGCTGCACGCTGCGCACCACGAAGGGCAGGCTGGTGAAGGCCATGGCCACGGCGATGCCCAGCGGGGTGTAGGCGACCGGGATGCCGATCGCCGCCAGCGGCGCGCCGAACCAGCCGTTCTTGGCGAACAGCGCGGTCAGGGCGATGCCGGCCACCGCGGTCGGCAGGGCGAAGGGCAGGTCGACGATGGCGTCCAGGAGACGCCGGCCGGGGAAGCGGTAGCGCACCAGCACCCAGGCCAGCAGCAGCCCGATCACGCCGTTGAACAGCGTCGCCGCCAGCGCCATGCCGAGCGTCACCTCGTAGCTGGCCAGGGCGCGCGGCGAGGTGATGATGGCCAGGAACTGGGCCGGCGTCAGGCTGGCCGCCTTCAGCGCCAGGGCGCCCAGCGGCAGCAGCACGATCAGCACGAGATAGACCAGCGTGCAGCCCAAGGTCAGCCGGAATCCGGGCAGCACCCGGCGCCGGGCGGGGCGGGGGGCGGCGATCGTGGCGGTCACGGCGCCTGCCTTCCTGGAGCAGGACGGGCAGCCAAGGAGAGTCCCCCCTCCCCTTGCGGGAGGGGGGCAGGGGGAGGGGTCTGCGCGCGTCCGCGCGCGAAGAGGTGGGACCGGTCAGCCAACCCGGTTGTCGTCATCCAGGGCCGGAGAAAGCCGAGAGAACCC
>NZ_JANX01000424.1 GCF_000767795.1 Inquilinus limosus MP06
GCTCGCTGACCCTGATGACCGCGATCCTGGCCGAGAGCGACTGCCTGACCCTGCTGGCCCGGTCCCAAGCCCGTCTTGAGCTGCGGGGCGCGCTGGTGACGCTGCCGGTCCGCCTCGATTCGCGGCCACGGATGGTCGGGACCACGATCCGCTCCGGCTGGCTGCCGACCCGGGTGCAGCGCCGCTTCCTGACGCTGCTGCGCCAGGAATGCCGCCGCGCCGCCGAGGGCGCCTAGCGCCGGGCCACCAGCACGGCGCCCAGCACCAGCAGCACCGCGCCGAGGATCGGCAACGCCTGGGCAGACAGCGCCGGGGCGCCGGGCTTCAGCTGGTCCGCCGCCAGCCCGGCGACGAGCTGGCTGGCCACCAGCACGGCGATGGTCGGCGCCGCGCCCAGCCGCTGGTAGCCGAGGATCCCGGCGAAGACGAAGAAGGAGCCGAGCAGGCCCGGCAGCAGGGCCCAGGGGCGCAAAGCCGATGCCGCCTCGGCCACGCCGCCCGGGCCGGCGCGCAGCAGCAGCAGGGACAGCAGCAGCGTCAGCCCGACGGCGGAGTTGGCCACCAGCGCCACCAGCACGGTCGGGGCCGACAGCGTGATCCGCACCATCAGCAGGTTCTGCAGCACCAGACAGATTCCTGCCGCGGCCAGCAGCGCGACGGTGGCGGGGGCGCCCATCAGCGCGGCTCCCCCGGATCGCCGCGGCCATCGAGCCGCAGCTGCAGGAAGGCCAGGTCGAGCCAACGGCCGAACTTGGTGCCAACCTCGCGCAGCACCCCGGCCGGCTCGAAGCCGAGGCTCTCATGCAGCCGGATCGAGCCGGCGTTGCCCGCCTCGATGCCGGCGACCATGACATGCTTGCCCAGCGCCGCGGCCCGCACGATCAGTTCCCGCATCAGCGCCCCGCCGATGCCGCCGCCGCGCCGGTCGCGGCGGACATAGACCGAATGCTCGACCGTGTGGCGGTAGCCGTCCCAGGCGCGCCAGTCGCCGAAGGAGGCGTAGCCCGCCACCTGTCCGTCATCATCGACCGCCACCAACACCGGATAGCCCAGGCGCCGGCGGTTGGCCAGCCAGGCGGCGCGGTCGGCGGCGTCGACCACGGTCTCGTTCCAGATCGCCGTCGTGTGCAGCACGGCGTCGTTGTAGATCTCGAGGATGCCGGGAACGTCCCCGGCCTCGGCGTCGCGGATGCGCATCTCACTCTGCCTGCGGTTCTCAGCAAGCTCCCACTATCGCCCGCCCCACCGCATTGGGCACTTTAGTGATACGCGCAGCACCTATGGTCCACTATAGTAGACCGCACCATGAGCCCTGATGGCATCGACCGGCGCATCGGCGCCCGCATCCGCATCGAGCGCGAGAGCCGCGGCTGGTCGCTGTCCGACCTCGCCGCCCGCGCCGGCATCTCCCGCGCCATGGTGTTCAAGGTCGAGCGCGGCGAGAGCAGCCCGACCGCCAACCTGCTGGGCAAGTTGTCCGGCGCCTTCGGCCTGAGCATGTCGACGCTGATGGCACGGGCCGAGATGCAGCAGGGCCGGCTGTCGCGGAAGGCCGATCAGCCGGTGTGGACCGACCCGCAGACAGGCTATCTGCGCCGCCATGTCTCGCCGCGCACCGACCTGCCGCTGGACCTGGTGCGGATCGAATTGCCGGCCGGGCGCGAGGTGCCGATGCCGGCCTCGGCCTACGCCTTCCAGCGCCAGCTGATCTGGGTGCTGGAGGGGGAGCTCGTCTTCGTCGAGGGGACCGTGCGGCACGAGATGGCGGCCGGCGACTGCCTGGAGCTGGGCCCGCCGGTCGGCTGCGTCTTCCGCAACGACAGCGGCCGACCCTGCACCTATGCCGTGGTGGTGCTGCGCCAGCCGTGAGCGGCGTCAGGGTCCGGCGAGCGGGAAGCCCTGGAACGGCTTGATCTCCTTCAGCACGAACATGGTCTGCATCTCCTTGATCCCCGGCAGACGGCGGACCACGGCCATGGCGAAATCAGCATAGCTGTCGAGGTCGGGGGCGACGACCTGCAGCAGGAAGTCCGAATCGCCGGCGATGCTGTAGCAGGCCACCACCTCGCGGATCTGGCGGACGCTCTCCGAGAACTCCTCCGCCTCCTCGGCGCTGTGGCTGTCGATCCTGACCCGGATGAAGGCGAGGACGCCGAGGCCGATGCGCCGCCGGTCCAGCACCGCGCGGTAGCCCTGGATCACCCCCTCCTCCTCCAGCTGCCGCACCCGGCGCCAGCAGGGCGAGGTCGACAGCCCGACCGCGGCCGACAGCGCCTGGTTGGTCAGGCGGCCGTCCTGCTGCAGGGCGGCGAGGATGCGAAGGTCGACCGGCTCGAGCAAGCTGGACATGATCTACCTGGATGCGGGGCAATATGGGTAGATCTTACCGAAATCATCGGCTCCAGCACAATCATAGGCAGGATCATCCAGCGGACGGGCGCTATCCTTCCAGGCGCATCCATCGCCCATGAAAGCCGCCATGACCCAGGATTTGCGCCTCGCCATCGTCGTCAACCCGGAGCTGCCGGTGGGGCTGATCGCCAACACCGCCGGCGCCATCGCCATCGGCCTGGGCGCCACGGTGCCGGCCCTGGCCGCGCGGCGGCTGACCGACCGCGGCGACCGCAGCGTCGACATCATCTCCAGCCAGCCCGTGCCGATCCTGCAGGCCGACGCGGCGGCGATCAGGGCGCTGATGCTGAAGGCGCTGGCCCAGTCCGGCGAGCGCGCAGTGGTGCCGTTCCCGGCCTTCGCCCGGTCGCAGCATGTCTATGCCGATTACGAGGCCGGCTTCCCCGGCCGCGACTTGGCCGAGGAGACGATCGACGGCCTGGGCCTCGCCGGCCCGGCGAAATGGGTCCGTTCCCTGACCGGCGCGCTGAAGCTGCTGCGCTAGGCCGCCGGCTACGCCTGCGCCGCCAGAGCCCGGGAGAGCTCGCCGACCGTACGGCTCCGGAGGACCAGCTCAGAGGGCACCTCGATCCCAAGCTTCTCCCGAAGGCCGGAAGCGAGCTGCACCGCCAATATGGAATTCAGGCCGCAGTCCGGGAGATTCCTGGAGAGGTCGATATCCTTGGCCTCCATGTCCAGGAGAGGAGCCAGGAGATCCCGGGCGGCGGCCTGAATCTGCTCTTGGGTCGGCTTGGCGCCGTTCGCCATGACCTTATTCCTTCCTTTCAATGAAAAAGACTGCGGTCGCCGTGGCGTCCGCGACGCTTCCGCAAATATTGCCACCCCACTTAAGCAGAAACTAGTAAATTACACGACACCATACAATTGCACTTCATATCGCTCAAATATCTACTCTATTTCAATGAAATTGAGGCAATGCGCGGAACATAACTTCTTGTTCAACTCCGAAGTCGAGCGATCCGCCTTGCCGGCCGGGACAGCCAATCGCTCCGATGCCGCCGGTGATGCCGACGTGACGACATCCGGCACGATTGACGCGAATTTGCGCAATTTCCTACGATGCCGGCATATCTGACGTCATCGCCCTGTATCGCCCCCGGCCAATTTGCGGCCGCTCCGGCCGGGCGTCCATTTTCAAAGGAGATAGGAATGACCATCCCAGGCACCCTGGACAAGAGCGGCCTTCCGTTCACGCCGGAACAGGACGGCATCTATGTCAGCTATCCCGCCCCAGGATACCAGAGCATCTATTACAATGGCGGAAACGAGACCTACCTGAATGACGGATACGCAATATCATCGGTACAAACGGCAAAGATAGAATTTACGGACAGGCCGGCAATGTCATCAATCACTTCAACGGATTGGCCGGCAACGACATCCTATACGGCCATGGCGGCGACGACTATCTGGACGGCGGCGCCGGAGACGATATTCTCTGGGGCGAAACCGGCGCTGATACGCTGATCGGCGGCGACGGCAGCGATATGGTTTATTACCACCTGAGCCCCGCCGCCGTGACGATCAACCTGTCGACCGGGGCGGCCAGCGGCGGCGATGCCGAGGGCGACTACCTGACCGGCATTGAGGAAGTCGTCGGTTCCGACTGGAACGATGTCCTGACCGGCGATGCGGGCGTCAACCGGTTGCTCGGCAGCTATGGGGACGATGTTCTCAACGGCGGCGCCGGGGCCGACCAGCTCTACGGGCACGATGCCGGCGCGGTCCACCCCTCCGGCGTCGACCGGGTGGAGTACGCGACCTCCCTGGCCGGGGTGACGGTGAACCTCGCCACCAACGTCAACACCGGCGGCGACGCGCAGGGCGACGAGCTCTACGGAATCCAGAATCTCGGCGGATCGGATTTCGCCGACAGCCTGACCGGCGATGCCGGCGCCAACACGCTGTGGGGCCATGGCGGCAACGACGTCGTCGCAGGGGGCGCCGGCAACGATGCCCTCTATGGCGAGGCCGGGGCCGACACGCTGCAGGGCGGCGACGGCGACGACCTGCTGATCGGCGGCGACGGGGCCGATGCGCTCAACGGCGGGGCCGGCAACGATACCGCCAACTACGCCGAGGCCGGCGCCGCGGTGACGCTGGGCCTTGCCAGCGGCGGGACCGGCGGGGTCGCGGCCGGGGACAGCTTCACCGGCGTCGAGAACGTGCTGGGCTCGGCCTTCGACGACGCTATCCGGGGCGACGCGGGCGCCAATGTGCTGCGCGGCCTGGTCGGTGCGGACCGCCTGTATGGCGGTGACGGCGCCGATACCCTGACCGGCGATGCCGGCAATGATTCCCTCTACGGCGAGGCCGGGGCCGACACGCTGCAGGGCGGCGATGGCGATGACTGCCTGACGGGGGGCGCCGGGGCCGATGCGCTGAACGGCGGCAACGGCACCGACATCGCGATGTACGATTCGGCGACGGCGGCGGTGACGGTCAACCTCGCCACCGGCGGCAGCGCCGGCGACGCCACGGGCGACACCTACGGCGGCGTCGAGAACGCGATGGGATCGGCCTATGCCGACACCATCACCGGCAGTGCCGGCGTCAACGCGCTGTGGGGCCAGGCCGGGAATGACGTGCTGAACGGAAGCGGCGGCGCGAATGCGCTGAAGGGCGGCCTCGGCGCCGACATCTTCGTCTACACGGCGATCTCCGACAGCACCGTGGCGGCGGCCGGGCGGGACAGCATCAACGACTTCTCGCATGTCGAGGGCGACCGCATCGATCTCGGCGCCATTGACGCCGACGGCAACGCCGGCAACGGCGACACCGCCTTCACCTTCCTCGGCAGCGGCGACTTCACCGGGGCGGGGCACGAGGTGCGCCTGACCTTCAGCGGCGGCGTCCAGATCGTGCTGGCCGATGTGAACGGCGACAAGGTCGCCGACATGGCCGTCGCCGTCACCAGCGCCACCACCCTGGTCGCGGGCGACTTCGTGCTGTAGCGATTCCGGCTCCGCCGCCGGAGACCGGCGGCGCGTCGAAAAACCGCCTGCGCCGACGGGCCTGGCCCAGCCATGGCCCCGCCGGCGTTGCTGGAGCAACGGCATGGCATCCGAGATCGCGATCCGCACCGCGCTGCCGGAGGACCGGAGCATCCTCGGCGCCCTGAAGCTGCGCGCCTCGCTGGCCTGGGGCGACCATGCCGAGGCGCTGCGGGCGATGCCCGAGGCGCGCGAAGTCCCCGCCGAGCATCTGCCGGCCGCCATCATCGCGGAACTGGACGGCGCGATCGCCGGCTTCGCCACGGTGCTGCCGCGCGACGATGGCGGGGCTA
>NZ_JANX01000425.1 GCF_000767795.1 Inquilinus limosus MP06
ACATTGTCGATTTCGTCTGCCTCTCGGCGCGGCTGGTGATCGAGGTCGACGGGCCGTCGCATGAGCTGAGCTTCGATGTTGATGCCCGAAGGACCCGCTGGCTGGAAGACCAGGGTTTCCGAGTAGTCCGCTTCACCAACGAGCAAGTCATGCATGAGCTGTCGGGCGTGGTGCAGACGATTGGGGCGGTGCTGGCTGGGAAGAATGAGGCTTAGAGGGTTCGGCTCTTGCGTCGAGAACCCCCTCCCCCTACCCCCCTCCCGCGAGGGGAGGGGGGGACTCAAAATGATGAAAGTTCGTCATCACTGCCGTCCCTCCGCCGCCGCCCGCAGCCGCTCCACCGCGTCCAGCACCTTCTCCGGCGTCGCCGGCGGGTCCAGGCGCGGGCAGAGCTTGTGGTCGGCGACGCTGGCGACGGCGTCGGAGATCGCGTGCAGCACCGAGACGCCCAGCATGAAGGGCGGCTCGCCCACCGCCTTGGAGCGGTAGATCGTCTCCTCATGATTGCGCGTGTCGGCCAGCCGGACGTTGAAGACCTTCGGCCGGTCGCTGGCCACCGGGATCTTGTAGGTGGAGGGCGCATGGGTCCTGAGGCGGCCCTTGGCGTCCCACCACAGCTCCTCCATCGTCAGCCAGCCGGCGCCCTGGACGAAGCCGCCCTCGACTTGGCCGCGGTCGATCGCCGGGTTCAACGAGGCACCGGCATCGTGCAGGATGTCCGTCCGGTCCAGCCGGTACTCGCCGGTCAGGGTGTCGACCGTGACCTCGCTGACCGCGGCGCCGTAGGCGAAATAGTAGAAGGGCCGGCCCCGGCCGGCGGCGCGGTCCCAATGGATCTTCGGGGTCTTGTAGAAGCCGGCGGCGGACAGCTGCACCCGGCCGAAATAGGCGGCGCGTACCAGCTCCGGGAACGGCACCTCCTGCTCGCCGATCCGCACCGCGTTGCGGCGGAACACCACCTGCTCCGGCTTCACCTGCCAGCGCTCGGCGGCGAAGGCGATCAGCCGCTCCTTGATCGCCCGCGCCCCGGCCTGGGCGGCCATGCCGTTCAGGTCGGCGCCGGAGGAGGCGGCGGTGGCCGAGGTGTTCGGCACCTTGCCGGTGGTGGTGGCGGTGATGTGGACCCGGCCGATATCGACCTGGAACTCCTCGGCCACGACCTGGGCGACCTTGACGTACAGGCCCTGGCCCATCTCGGTGCCGCCATGGTTCAGGTGGATCGACCCGTCCTTGTAGACATGCACCAGCGCGCCGGCCTGGTTGAAGGCGGTCATGGTGAAGGAGATGCCGAACTTCACCGGCGTCAGCGCCAGGCCGCGCTTGAGCCAGCGGCTGGTCCGGTTCCAGGCGCGGATCTCCTCGCGGCGGTTCCAGTAGTCGCTGTCGCGCTCCAGCTCCGCCACCAGCCCGTGGACGATGTTGTCCTCCACCGTCTGGTGATAGGGCGTCACATTGCGGTCGGCGGTGCCGTAGAAGTTCAGCTTGCGGATCTCGAGCGGGTCGCGGCCGACGGCGAAGGCGATCTCCTCGATCAGACGCTCTCCCGCCACCAGCCCCTGCGGCCCGCCGAAGCCGCGGAAGGCGGTGTTCGACTGGGTGTTGGTCTTCAGGGGCAGCGAGGACAGGTGCACCGCCGGGTAGAAATAGGCGTTGTCGGCGTGGAACAAAGCGCGGTCAGTGACCGGGCCCGACAGGTCGGCCGACCAGCCGCAGCGCGCCGCCAGCAGCATGTCGACGCCCTCGATCCGGCCCTCCTCGTCGAAGCCGACCGCGTAGTCGACCTCGAAATCATGGCGCTTGCCGGTGATCACCATGTCGTCGTCGCGGTCCGGCCGCAGCTTGGCGGCGCGGCCGGTCGCCTTGGCCACCAGCGCGGCCGCGGCGGCGAACAAATTGGCCTGGGTCTCCTTGCCGCCGAAGCCGCCGCCCATGCGCCGGATCTCGACCGTCACCGCCCCGTCCGGTACGCCCAGCACGGAGGCCACGATGTGCTGCACCTCGCTCGGATGCTGGGTCGAGGAATGGACGGTGACGTCGCCGTCCTCGCCCGGCAGGGCCAGGGCCACTTGGCTCTCCAGGTAGAAATGCTCCTGCCCGCCGATCCGCATCCGGCCTTCGACCTTGCGCGGGGCGGCCGCGATCGCCGCTTTGGCGTCGCCGCGCTGCAGCGTCATCGGCTTGGTCACCAGCGTGCCGGCTGTCTTCGCCGCCTCGTAGTCCAGGACCGGCGGCAGCTCCTCATAGTCGATCACGGCCAGGCGGGCGGCGCGGCGGGCCTGGTCGCGGGTCTCCGCCGCCACGGCGAAGACGGGCTGGCCGACATGCTGCACCAGCTCGGTGGCGAACAGCAGCTCGTCGCCCAGATGGTTGCAGCCGATGTCGTTCTCGCCGGGCACATCGGCGGCGGTGAAGACGCGGACCACGCCGGGCGCCGCGCGCACCTGGGCCAGGTCGATCGACCGGATCCGGGCATGGGCGCGCTCGCTCAGCCCCAGGCAGACATGCAGCAGGCCCGCCGGCTCCGGGATGTCGTCGATATAGATGGCTTCGCCGCTGACATGCTTGTGGGCGCTGTCGTGCCGGCGCGGATCGTGCACCGCGCCGTCGATGCGGTCGGCGGCGGGTTTTGCTTTGGCCTGGGAGAGGGTGGTGTCAGGCATGGGCCAGGCTCCGCTCACCGACCAGGCGGGTTTCCGCGGCGGGGTCGGCGGTTTCGGCATGCAGCTTCAGCAGCAGGTTGGCGGCGACCCTGGCGCGGTAGCCGGCGCTGGCGCGCCAGTCTGTCAGCGGGGTGAAATCCTGCAGCATCAGTGGCAGGGCCGCGCGCACGGCCTCCTCGGTCCAGGGCTGGCCCAGCAGTGCCGCCTCGGTCGCGGTGGCGCGCTTCGGCGTGCCGGCCATGCCGCCATAGGCGATGCGGATGTCGGCCACCTTGCCGTCCTCGACCCGCAGCCGGAAGGCGCCGCAGACGGCGGAGATGTCCTGGTCGAAGCGCTTGCTGATCTTGTAGGCGCGGAAGCGGTCGCCCGGCCGCAGCTTCGGCAGGAGGATGCTCTCGACGAACTCGCCGGGCCTCCGGTCCTGCCGGCCATAGGCGATGAAGAAGTCCTCCAGCGGCAGCGACCGGCGCTCGTCCCCGCGGCGCAGCACCAACGTGGCGCCGGCGGCGATCAGGGCCGGCGGCGTGTCGCCGATCGGAGAGCCGTTGGCGATGTTGCCGCCGATGGTGCCGACGGCGCGCACCTGCTCCGCCCCGATGCGGCGGATCAGCTCGCCCAAATCGGGATAGGCCCGGCCCAGCGGCCCGATCGCCTCGGCATAGGTGGTGGCGGCGCCGATCTCGAACCCGTCCTTGGTTTCGCGGATGCCACGCATATCATTCACCCGGCCGGTGTAGATGATAGCCGGCAGCACCCGCTGCTGCTTGGTGATCCACAGCCCGACATCGGTGGCGCCGGAGACGATGACGGCGTCCGGATGCTCCAGCAGCAGCGCGGCGAAGGCCGCCTTGGTGGCGGGGGCGTAGAAGCGCCGGGAACCGTCGCCGACCGCGACCGTCTCCTCATCCTCCAGCGCCTTGAGCCGCTTGGCGATTTCCGCCTCGGCCGCGGCGAAACGGTCGGCCTCCGGCGCGCCCAGCTGGTACATGCGCTGGCCGGCCGCGACGATCGGGGCATAGCCGGTGCAGCGGCAGAGGTTGCCGGCCAGGGCGTCGTCGATCCGGCCTTCGCCCGGCGCCGGGTCGTTGCGGTACAGCGCGAACAGCGCCATGACGAAGCCGGGGGTGCAGAAGCCGCATTGCGAGCCGTGGCAGTCGACCATCGCCTGCTGCACCGGGTGCAGCGCGCCGTCGGCCGCCTTCAGATGCTCGACCGTCAGCAGCTGGCAGCCATCCAGCGTCGCCAGGAAGCGGATGCAGGCGTTCACCGGCTCATAGCGCACCCGGCCGCCGTCGCGCCGGCCGACCACCACGGTGCAGGCGCCGCAATCGCCCTCGGCGCAGCCTTCCTTGGTGCCGGTGCGGCGCTCCTCGATCCGCAGCCAGTCCAGCACGGTCAGCGTCGGATCGACCGTGCGGATCTCGCGCAGTTCGTCGCCCAGGAGGAAACGGACGGTGTCTCGCATGGTTCAGCTGCCGCGATAGGTGGAGTAGGACCAGGGCGAGATCAGCAGCGGCACGTGGTAGTGCTGGTCGGCATGGGCGATGCCGAAGCGGATCGGGACCTGGTCCAGGAAGGGCGGGTCGGCCAGGGCCACGCCCGCGGTGCGGAAATAGGCGCCGGTGGCGAAGACCAGCTCATAGGTGCCGGGGCGGAAGGCGTCGCCGGCCAAGAGCGGCGCGTCGCAGCGGCCATCGGCATTGGTGCGGGTCTCGGTGACCAGGGTGCGGGTGTCGCCGTCGAGGCGGTACAGGGCCACGGCGATGCCCATGCCCGGCCGGCCATGCGCGGTGTCGAGCACATGGGTGGTCAGTCGCCCCCGGTGGGATGCCTCCGTTACGGCCATCCTGCCTCTCCGTGTCTGCCGATCCCTGGCGGGCCGGTCTGCCACCGGGCATTATCGCCCCGTCATGGCAACAAGATGCTTGTTGTTTTCTTGCGCTTGTCATGTTTCACCCCGCCTGCCCGTTGCTCAACGGCTGATCGGCGGAAAGACTTTCAACGCAAAAGCGAAAGTGGACGCAGCCCGGGCCGCTATCCTGTGCTCGGGATCACGCGTGCGAGGGGAGGACCGGTGTCCGTCTATCCGAGAAACCTGGTCGGCTACGGCCCGACCCCGCCCCAGGCCGACTGGCCGGGCGGCGCCCGGCTGGCGCTGCAGTTCGTTCTCAATTACGAGGAGGGCGGCGAAAACTCCATCCTGCATGGTGACGCAGCCTCCGAGAGCTTCCTGTCCGAGATCGTCAACGCCCAGCCGCTGCCGGGCGTGCGCCATATCTCGATGGAATCCCTCTACGACTACGGCGCCCGCGTCGGCGTCTGGCGGATCCTGAAGCTGTTCGAGCGCAAGGGGATCCCGCTGACCGTCTACGCCGTCGCCATGGCGGCGGAGCGGCACCCGCAGGTGATCCGCGCCATGGTCGAGGCCGGGCACGAGATCGCCAGCCACGGCTATCGCTGGATCAACTACCAGTATGTCGGCGAGGACACCGAGCGCGAGCACATCCGCAAGGCCGTGGAGATCCTGGAGCAGGTGTCGGGCCAGAAGCCGCTCGGCTGGTACACCGGGCGCACCAGCCCGAACACCCGGCGGCTGGTGGCCGAGCATGGCGGCTTCCTCTATGACGCCGACGCCTATGACGACGACCTGCCCTATTGGGAGGATGTCGGCGGCACGCCGCAGCTGATCGTGCCCTACACGCTGGACGCCAACGACATGCGCTTCGCCGCCGTCCAGGGCTTCAACTCCGGCGACCAGTTCTACGCCTATCTCAAGGACAGCTTCGACGCGCTGTACCAGGAGGGGGCGGAGACGCCGCGAATGATGTCGGTCGGGCTGCATTGCCGCATTGTCGGCCGGCCGGGCCGGATCATGGCGCTGGAGCGGTTCCTGGATTACGCGAAGCAGCATGACGGCGTCTGGTTCTGCCGCCGGGTGGAGATCGCGCGGCATTGGCGGAAGAAGCATCCCTATGGCGGCTAGAACGATGGGCGGCTCTGTCAAAATGATCAAAATAAGTCCCCCT
>NZ_JANX01000426.1 GCF_000767795.1 Inquilinus limosus MP06
ACGCGTTCGGGTCGGCCAGGAAGCGGCCCCGGCGGAACAGCCAGGACAGGATGGGTGCCAGCGCCCAGCCCTCCCCGGCCTCCGCGAGGGCGCCCATCCCCTGCCGTCCCTAACGGGTGGTGTAGCCGCCATTGGCGAACAGGGTCTGGCCGGTGATCCAGCCGCCCTCGGTCGCCAGGAAGCGGACGATCGGCACGATCTCCTGGATCTTCGTCAGTCCGCCCAGCGCCGAGGCCGCGGTGTGATAGGCCACGGAATCCGGCGTTTCCGCCGGGTAAAAGAACGGCGTGTCCATCGGTCCCGGACCGATGTTGTTGACCGAGATGCCGCGGGCCCCGAACTCCTTGGCCGCGGCGCGGGTGAAATGCTCGACCGGTGCCTTGGCCCCGGCATAGGTCGAGTAGAGGCCGGTGAAGGCGGCCAGCAGCGAGGTGACGATGGTGATGATCCGCCCGCCATCCTCCAGCGTCTTGCCGGCCTCACGAATGAAGAAATAGGCGGCCTTGGAGTTGACCGCGAACATCTCGTCGTACTCGGCCTCGGTGGTCTCGACGAAAGGCTTCTTCAGCACCTTGCCGGCGGTGTTGACCGCGATGTCGACCCGGCCGAAACGCGCCTTGGCCTCGGCGAACAGGCGCTCGACCTCGGCCACCCGGGTCAGGTCGCCCTGCAGGGCGAAAGCATCGCCGCCCGCGGCCTTGACCGCGGCCACGGTCTCCTCGGCCGCCGCCCTGGTGCCGTCGCTGTTGAAGTTGATGGCGATCCGGGCGCCGACGCCGGCCAGGTCACGGCTGATCAGGCCACCGAGATTCTTGGCGCCGCCGCCGATGACGACGACCTTGTCCTTGAGGGGCTGGGTGGTCATGGCATGCTCCTCCGATACGGGCCGGACCGTCCGGCCGATGGAGGGAGCGTGCCAGCCGGCGGACGGCTGCGCTTCCAGGATACCCGCTTCACTTGCAGATTCTCCGGCGGCATCTAGAGTAGATAAAATTTTATCCTTCTCTCTCTTCGGCAGGCAGGTGCGATGGCAGGCCCTTCCATTCCGACCGAGATCCAGGGGCGCTGGGGCCCGGTCGAGCTGGTGGTCACGCGCGAGGACATCCGCGCCGCGACGGCCTGGCAGATGCGCGAGCCGCGGCATGCGGTGATCGTACATCTGGGTGGCCCGATGAAACGGCTGGAGACCGAGCTGGACGGCGTCGCCGCCCGCCCCGGCCCGCCTTCGGCCGGCGACATCTGGGTGGTTCCGGCGGGCCGGCGCTATGCCAGCCAGGCCAGCGGCGGCCGCATCCGCTATGGCGTGCTGTATGTCGAGCCGGAGGCGCTGACGGAGCTGGCCGGGGATGGCAGGATCGCGCCCCGCTTCGCCCATCGCGACGAATTCCTGTACCGCTCGGTCGAGCGGCTGGCCGGGCTGATCGGCGAGGATGACGATCTCTCGGGCATGCTGGGCGACAGCCTGGGCCAGGCCCTGGCGCTGCACCTGGCGCAGCGCTATCGCACGGGGCCCGCCGCTGCGGGCCCGCGCGGCCCGCGGCTGAACGAGCGGGCCCAGGCGCGGCTGCAGGAGCGCATCCACACCCATCTCGGCGACCGGATCACGCTGGACGACCTGGCCACGATCGCCGGGATGAGCCCGCACAACCTGCTGATCGCCTTCCGGGCGGCCTTCGGCACCACCCCGGCGCAATATGTCATCGCCCAACGGCTGCGCCGGGTGCGCTGGCTCTTGGCCAACACGGCACAGGACATCACCGCGATCGCGCTGGAGACCGGCTTCGCCAGCCACAGCCACCTGACCACCGCCTTCAGGCGCCATGTCGGGGTGGCGCCGCGGGACTTCCGCCGGCGCTGGCGCGACGAGGCCTGACCGCGGGCCTCAGCGGCTGCGCTCAAGCTCCATGATGTCGAACTGGGATTCGAAGCGCGGCGACGGGAATTCCAGCCGCAGCCGGTCGGGCCCGACCCGGACCAGATAGGCGACCTGGTCGCGCTCGGCGTCCTTGCCATAGGGCTTCGGCTTGCCCTCAGAGCCGTAATAGGACGTGCCGACATAGGTCAGCCGGTCGGGGTTGGCGTCGTCGTAGAAGGTGCCGGCGGTGCGCTGCGAGCCGGAGATCTTGTCCAGCCGCAGCCCGGCCCCGTCATCGGTGATGCGGCAGCGGAACCAGTCATAGATCACCAGCGGCAGGGTGTCGCTGCCGCCCAGCTTTGCCACCCGGCAGCGCCAGGTGCCGGCCAGGTCGGTGGCGCCGCGGATCGCCTGCGGCTTGCCGGACAGGATCTGGTCCAGCGTCGCCACCGCTGCCTTGTCGTCGCTCTCACGGGCGGCGCCGATCGCCTCGCCGCGCACGGAATCGAAGCTCTCGAGCCGCTGCTTGTCGTCGGCCGAGAGCTTGCCCGGCAGGTCGCCATCGGCCAGCGCGGGCACCGCCGCGGCCAGGGCGAGGACCATCGCCAGCGTTGCGCGAAGCACCATTCCGTTCCCCCTCCGTGCGCCGGATCAGCCGGCGTCGATACGGTCGATGAACCAGCGGCAGACCCGCCGCCACAGATCGTCCTTGGCGACCAGATCCTCGCAGCCATGATCGAGATTGGGGTTGTCGTTGATCTCGATCACGAACACGCCCTTCTCGGTCTGCTTCAGGTCGACGCCGTAGAGGCCGTCGCCGATCAGCTTGGCCGCGCGCACCGCGACGTCCAGCACCTCGGCCGGCACCTCGTCCAGCGCGAAGGTCTTGAAGTTGCCCCAGCCGACCTTGCCGTCGGCGGAGTGGCGGACGATCTGCCAGTGCTTCTTCGCCATCATGTACTGGCAGACGAACAGCGGCTCACCATCCAGCACGCCGACGCGCCAGTCATGCTCGGTCGGCATGAACTCCTGCGCCAGGATGACGTCGGAATCGTCCAAGAGCTGTTCGGCCATCTGCTCCAGCTCGCGCCGGTCATTGGCCTTGAACACGCCGCGGCTGAAGGACCCGTCCGGGATCTTCAGCACGATCGGATAGGCGAACTCCTCCTCCACCCGCTCGATGTTCTTCAGGCTGTCGACCACCACGGTCTTCGGCGTCGGGATCTTGTTCGCGGACAGGAGCTCGTAGAGATAGACCTTGTTGGTGCAGCGCAGGATCGAGGTGCTGTCGTCGATCACCGGCATGCCCTCCTGCTCCGCCCGGCGGGCGAAGCGGAAGGTGTGATTGTCGATCGCCGTGGTCTCGCGGATGAACAGCGCGTCGTATTCGGCCAGGCGCAGCAGGTCCTTCTTCTCGATGACCTCCACCTCCATGTCCATGGTCTCGGCCACGCGGGCGAGCTTCAGGATCGAGCGGTGGGTCGAGGGCGCGAACTCCTCCTTCGGGTTGAACAGCACGGCAAGGGTATACTTGGCCGGCTTGTTCTCCTTCGGGTTCCGCCAGCCCTGGCGGGTGTAGAGGTCGAGCGTGTCGTAGAAGAAGGCCTCGGTCTCGCCCTCGATGTCGGCGATCGAGAGCTCGCCGATCGAGGCGATGCGGAAGCGGTCGGTGAAGCGGACCTTGACCTCGAGGATCGGGGCGCGGAACCAGTCGAACACCCGGCGGCCGAAATCCTGGAACCGGTCGTCATCGGCCCGGCCGAAGCAGATGATCACCTTGAACGGCCCGCCCGGCGGCACCGACAGCCGCTTGATCCGGCGGTTGAGGTCATCCTCCAGGTCCGGCAGGGCGATCTTGTAGAGCGTCTTCTGGCCGAGATCGAGGATGGTCTCGACCATCGGGATGACCCGGTGGGCGCGGGCCTCGGCCAGCAGCGAGACGTAGTAGCCCCGCGTCATATAGGCGGTGGACCGGGTCAGGTTGATGACCTTCGCGTCCCCCGTCTTCAGCATCTGCGGCCGGGCGATGTAGTCCCGGGCGGTGACGAGCTGGCGGCCGTCCGGGTCGCCCTTGAAGTCGCCGATACGGTCGACGACGATGATCCAACCGCTCATTGGGCCTTCCTGCTGAGCACGACCGCGGCCCTGAGCTGGGTGCGGCCGTAGCGGGCCATGCGCTCGAACTCCCGGCGCGGGATCGGGAGGTTGGCCTTGGCCGAGGCGCTCTCCATCTCCGTCACCGCGACCCAGGGGTCGTGCACATAGATGAAACGCTCGTCGAAGCCGTTTGCGACCACCCAGTGCGGATTTTTTTCGCCATAACCCCGGAACAAGCTGATCAGCACGATCGGAATCGCGCCTTCGGAGATCAGGCCGCACATTTCAGGCAAACCGAGGGCACGGTGCACCACCTCGATCCGGCGGCGAGCGCAGCGGGCGCGGAAATCCTCCTGCACCACCGTCATCACCGCCTTCTTGTCCGGGCTGCGGACGCCGTCGAGGAACAGCAGGGAATCGTCGCTGACGAAGATCCGTGCCCGCAGCCCGCGGTCATGCGCCGCCAGCGCCATGCCGTAGGGGTCGCAGCCGCCATGGCCCGAGGTCATGTAGATCGTCGTCGCCTCGCGCCACAGCCGCAGCTCGCGCGCTCGGGTCAGTTCCGTCGCCGGGTCCAGCGCCTTCAGCGCCATCAGCAGTGTCGCGGCGCCGCAGGTGAAGTTGGTGGTCTGGGCGTAATAGGGCACGTGCAGGTCGGTCTGCGGCAGGTCTTCGGTCCCCAGCCGCTTCTCGAAGCGCAACGCGTCGGCATGGTCCTCGTAGAAGTCGAGATAGCGCCCGAAATGGCGGTAGCCGCGCGACTCATAGAGCGCGATCGCCCTGGCGTTGTCCGGCCGCACCTCCAACCGCAGGAACAGTGCGCCCTCGTCATGCGCCGCCCGCTCCGCGGCCTCCAGCAGCCGGGCGCCGAGGCCCCGGCCGCGGATCTCCGGGTCGACCGCGAGGGAGTAGAGCCGGGCCAGCGCCGTGGTCCGGCGCAGCAGCACCAAGGCGTAGCCGAGCAGCCGGCCATCCTCCTCCGCCGCCAGGCAGACGGCGTGGCCCCTGGTCAGCAGATGCAGGAAGCTGCGGCGGCTGATGCGGTCATGATCGAAGGCACGGGATTCGATCTCCAGCAGCCGCGGCACGTCGTCTGGCGTGGCGATCCGGATGGTCTCGGCGGTCGGGGCGGCGGAGCGGTGGTCGGGCATCGCGCAGTCGAATCTCGGATCGGTTATCGCGCCGATGCCGGTCCCGCACCAGGGGCTATTCGGAGATGACCGCGAATTCATCCATCCGCCACCGAAAGCTGTGCCATTTTTCGCCGCCATGACCGCCAGCAACGCCGCCCTCCCCCGCCCCCGCAGCCGACTCGCGCCGCTCTACAGCGGGATCAGCCTGGCCGCGGCGCTGCTGTGGCTGGTGCTGCTGCTCGGTGTGCCCTCCGCCCCCGACGGCTGGCAAATCTATGGCCTGGCCTCGGTGCCGGTCGAGCTGGCGGTGCTGGTCGCCGCCCTGATCCTGATGCCGCCGCTGCGGCGGTCGCGCGCCCTGGCCGTCACCCTCGGCGGCCTCGGCCTGCTGGTCGCGATCATCAAGCTGGCCGACCTCGCCACCCAGATCTCCTTCGGCCGGCCGGTCAGCCTCTATGTCGACCGGCTGCTGCTGGTCAACGGCATGCATCTGGCGACCGGGGTGCTGGGCGCCCTCGGCCTGATCGGCATCACCCTGGGCGCGGTCGTCGCGGGCTGGTGCATCTGGTGGGCGACCACCCGGTCGGTGC
>NZ_JANX01000427.1 GCF_000767795.1 Inquilinus limosus MP06
GGAGCAGCCGGGCGGCAGCCGGCCGGGGTCGGGCACGCTGCCCGGAATGGCCGGCAGCACGCCGCCGCCGAAATCCAGCCGGTCGATCCGCGGCACCGAGCGCAGCAGCCCCTGGGTGTAGGGCATGCGCGGCCGCTGCAGCAGCCCGACGGCGTCCCCGCGCTCGACGATGCGGCCGGCATACATGACCATGACGCTGTCCGCGATCTCGGCCACCACGCCGAGATTGTGGGTGACGAAGATGATGGCCATGCCGGTCTTCGCCTGCAGCGACTTCAGCAGGTCGATGATCCCGGCCTGGACGGTGACGTCCAGCGCCGTGGTCGGCTCGTCGGCGATCAGCAGGCTGGGGTCGCAGGCCAGGGCCATGGCGATCATCACCCGCTGGCGCATGCCGCCCGACAGGTGGTGCGGATAGGCCGCCAGGCGCCGCCGCGGCTCCGGGATGCCGACCAGCTCCAGCAGCTCCTCCGCCCTTGCCAGCGCCTGCTTGCGGCCGAGGCCGCGATGGAAGGTCACCGCCTCGGCGATCTGGTCGCCGATCCGGTGCACCGGGTTCAGCGAGGTCATCGGCTCCTGGAAGATCATCGAGATCTCGTCGCCGCGCACCGCCCGCATCGCCTCAAGGTCGAGCTGCAGCAGGTCGCGGCTGCGGCCGTCATGGCCGGTGAAGACGACCGATCCGGCGATGGTGCAGCGCGGCGCCGGCGGCAGCAGACGCAGCATCGCCAGGCTGGTGACGCTCTTGCCCGAGCCGGACTCCCCGACCAGCGCCAGCGTCTCGCCACGGCGAACGGAGAAGGAGACGTCGTTGACCACCGTCACGGCCCCGGCCTCGCCGCGGAAGGTGACGGCGAGGTCTCGGACTTCGAGGATCGGCGCGTCCGTCATCACGATTCCAGCCGGGCGTCGAGCGCGTCGCGCAGCCCGTCGCCGATGAAGTTGAAGCTGGTCACCGCGAGCGTGATGGCGATGCCCGGCACCAGCGCCAGCCAGGGGGCCGAGGTCAGGTATTGCTGGGCGTTGTTCAGCATGTTGCCCCAGCTCGCCGTCGGCGGCTGGATGCCGTAGCCGAGGAAGCTGATATAGGCCTCCATCAGGATGGCGCGGGCGACGGTCAGGGTGGCGGCGACGACGATCGGGCCGATGGCGTTGCGCAGCAGCTCGTCGACCATGATGCGGGCGTCGGACGCGCCCATCATCTCCGCCGCCAAGGTGAAGTCGCGCTCGCGCAGGGTGCGGATCTGGCTTTCGACCACGCGCGCCACCTCCATCCAGCTGGTGGCGGCGATGATCAGGGTGATCATGATCGGGTCGGGCTTCAGCAGCGCCGCCAGCGTCAGCAGCAGGAAGACGGCGGGGAAGCACAGCATGGCGTCGACCAGCCGCATCAGCACCGCCCCGACCGCCCGGCCGTAATAGCCGGCGATCACGCCGATCGCCGAGCCGACGATCGTGCTGATCACCATGGCGGCGAAGGCGACGGACAGCGAGATCCGCCCGGCCATCAAGAGGCGGGCGCAGAGATCGCGGCCGAGCGGGTCGGTGCCGAACAGGTGCCAGCCGGTCAGCGGCGGGGCGAAACGGGCGCGCATGTCGATGCGCAGGTCGTCGAAGGGCAGCAGCCAGGGCCCGGCGACGCAGGCCAGCATCAGCAGCAGGATGCAGGCGACGCCGACCATCGCCAGCCGGTGCCGGCGGAACCGGCGCCAGCCGCGGCTGCCGGTGCGGCGGGCGGGCTCGATGGTCGGGGCGGTGGTCGCTGTCATCGCCCCCTCCCCATCGAGATCACGCGTCGCCTTTTAGGCTCCCCTCTTCCCTTGCCGGCTACCGGATTCACATACCGTTGAAGTGGGCTTTTAAAAGTCCCCCCTCCCCTTGCGGGAGGGGGGCAGGGGAGGGGTCTGCGCGCGTCCGCGCGCGAATGCGCAGGACACCAAAATCGCTGTCTGTATCGGTTTGCGACAGTCTGGGCCGGCTCAAGCCGAGAGAACCCCCTCCCCCTACCCCCCTCCCGCAAGGGGAGGGGGGACTCAAAACGGGTAATCTGTGAATGCCGTAGCCCTCGCGGGGGGAGGCACTTATTTGCTTTCGGCCGGGATATGCGACTGCCATGGCCCCCTCAATCCAGCCGGATGCGCGGGTCGGCCACCGCGCAGAGGATGTCGGCCAAAAGGTTGCCCAGCAAAACCAGCAGGGCCGAGACCATCAGGATCCCCATCACCACCGGATAGTCGCGGTAACCGAGGGAATCGAGGAACAGCCGGCCCATGCCGGGCCAGGTGAACACCGTCTCGGTCACCAAAGCACCGCCCAGAAGCGTCGGCAGCTCCAGCCCCGCCAGGGTGATCATCGGCAGCAGCGCGTTGCGCAGCGCGTGGCGGATCAGCACCCGCTTCTCCGGCAGGCCCTTGGCGCGGGCGGTGCGGATATAGTCCTGGTTGATCACGTCGATCATCGAGGCGCGCATGTAGCGGCTCCAGATCGCCACCTCGACCAGCGCCAGCACCAGGGCCGGCGCGATCAGGTGGTGCAGGAAATCCAGCAGCGACCCGTCGCCGACCGTGTACATGTTGCCGGCCGGCAGCCATTGCAGCCGGACCGAGAAGATGTAGATCACGACCAGGCCGAACCAGAAGGTCGGGATCGACAGGGCGACCATGGCGCCGACCGTCGCCAGCATGTCGGCGAAGGAATAGCGCCGGACCGCCCCCATCACGCCGATCCAGACGCCGAGCAGCACCGCGATCAGGATCGCCGTCGCCATCAGCTCGACCGTGGCGAAGAGGTGCGAGCCGATGACGTCCAGCACTGGCGACTGGTCGCGGTAGGACCGCCCCCAGTCACCGGTCAGGAGGCGGCTGGCCCATTCCCAGTATTGCACCGGCAGGGAGCGGTCGAGGCCCATCTCATGGGCGATCTGGGCCAGCCGCTCCTGCGTCATGCCCGGGACCAGCGCGAATTGCGACAGCGGGCCGCCCGGGGTCAGGTGCAGCACGGCGAAGCCGATCATCGACACGAGCCACAGCAGCAGCAGGCTCTGCAGGGCTCGGCCGAACAGGAATGGCGCCATGGACTGGCCTCCTCTGCCTCCGGGCGGATGCCGCCCTCAGCTCGCCCAGTACCAGGTGCGGGCGTTCCAGCAGTTCTCCGGGACATTGACGTTGGAGGTGAAGCCGGTCAGCCCCTTCTTCACGCCCTGGACCATGGCGTATTGGAAGATCGGCAGATAGGGCAGGTCGCGGCGCGTGATCTCCTGCATCTTCAGATAGGCTTCCTTGCGCTTGGCGATATCGACCGTCGCGGCGCCTTCGGCCAGAAGACGATCGACATCCGCGCTCTCGTACTGCGTCGTGTTCTGGCCGCCCCCGCCCTTGGCGCCGATCGCGCGGCTGGAGAAATAGTCGGTCGCATCCGGGTCGGGGCCGACCATGAAGGCGATGCCGACCATCGCCGTCTCGAACTTCGACTGCATCCAGTAGTCGCCCCACATCACCGCCGGCGGCAGATTGTTGATGGTCATCTTGATGCCGATGTCGAGCCAGTTCTGCTGCAGCAGCTGCTGCGCCTGCTCGCGCACATGGTTGCCGGCGGTGGTCGAGTTGACGAATTCGAGCCGCACGCCGTTCTTCTCGCGGATGCCGTCGCCGCCCGGGGCCCAGCCGGCCGCGTCCAGGATCTGCTTCGCCTTGTCCGGATCGTAGGCATGTTTCGGCAGGTCCGGGTTGTGAGCCCAGGATTCCTTCGGCAGGTAGGATTCCGAGGGCGTGGGCAAGCCGTAATAGATGCTGTCGATGATGCTCTGCTTGTCCATCCCGGTGTAGAGGGCCTCGCGCACCGCCGGGTCCTGGAACACCGGCAGCCCCAGGTTGAAGGCGATGTTCTCGATGGTCGCCCGCGCCACCGGCATGACGTCGCGCTCGGCCAGGCCTTTGGCCTCCTCATAGTGGTCGGCGGTGATGCCCTGCAGGCCGATATAGTCGATGTCGCCGGTGCTGAACTGGGTGTAGAGGACAGTCAGGTCCGGGATGTACTTGATCACCAACCGCTCGAGATACGGCCCGTCCAGGTGATAGCCCTCATGCGCGGCCAGGGTGATGTGGTCGCCCGGCACCCGCTCGACCCATTTGAACGGTCCGGTGCCGACCGGCCTGGTGGCGAAGGCCGAAGCGTTGGGGTCGGCCTCCTTCTCCAGCAGGTGCTTCGGCACGATGAAGGTCCAGGACAGGATCGCCTGATAGGGGGCATAGGGCTTCTCCAGCCGCCAGGTCAGCTCGGTCGGGCTCACCACTTTGATGTCGCGCACCAGCTCGTGCCCGGCCCGCCGGCCGGCGCGGAACTTCGGGTTGTTGATCAGGTCGATCGAGAACTTGACGTCCTCGGCCGTGAACGGCGTGCCGTCATGCCATTTGACGTTGTCGCGCAGCTTTATGCGCCAGGTCAGCCCGTCGGCCGAGATGCCGCCATTCTCCAGGGTCGGCACCTCCGCGGCCAGATCGGGGATGAACTTGCCTTCGGGGTCGACCTGCCACAACGGGCTGAACAGATTCGCATAGACGCCGTCATCGACCTCGATGTGCAGCATCAGCGGATTGAATACCGTCGGCTCCTGCGACAGGCCGACGATGGCTTGGCCGGTCGGCTTGGCCGGCGGCCCCGCCGCCCGTGCCGCCTTGAGCCAGCCTTGGCCGGGGCCGAGCCAGACCGCCGTGCCGGCGGCAAGACCTGCCGCCAGGAAGCGGCGGCGGGTGGGCCCAGTGGACGAAGGATGGGCGAACGGAAGATCAGTCATGGTGAAGCTCCCTTGTTCGTGGCCTCCAAGACCCGGCGGGGGCGGGTCTGCGCCCGTCTCCCCGCGGGGCCGCGTCAGACCCCGGCCATCGGCCGGGGCTTCGATCCGTCGGTGAAGCGCGAGAAGCGGAAATCCTTCGGGTCGACGATCGGGCGGGCGCCGGTCGCGAGATCCGCGGCCAGATGTCCCGCGCCGGGACCGATGCCGAAGCCGTGGCCGGAGAATCCCGTCGCCACGACAAGGCCCGGCACCTGCTCGACCGTCGAGATCACCGGCACGGCGTCGGGCGTGACGTCGATCAGCCCGGCCCATTCCTGCACCACCCTGGCGCCGGCGAAGGCCGGGAACTGCTTCGCCAGGTCGATCATGGCCTGGCGGTTGGCGGCGCGGTCGGGCGCGGGGTCCAGCACCCGCGCCTTCTCATAGGGCGAGACCTGGTCCAGCGGCACCGGCGCCGCCTCCCGCCATTCCTGCAGGAAGCGGTCGTCGACCCGCAGCTTCAGCGCCGACCATTCCATGCGCAGCGCCGGCAGGAAGTCGCCGAAGAAGCGGAAACTGTCCGGCACCAGCGGCGCAATGTTCGAGTTGCCGTTGGCGATGGTGTAGCCGCCGTCATGGCGCTTGCGCAGCGCGAACGCCTTCGACCACATGGCCGTCTCCGGCGCGCCCTCCAGCGGCGCCGTGCGCTGCACGCTGGCCCGGACCTTGAGCTGCGGCAGCGTCAGGCCGAGATCCTTCAGGAACCGCCGCGACCAGGCGCCGCCGGCGACGATCACCGTGTCGCAGGCGATGCGGCCGCGCTCGGTCACCACGCCGGAAATGCGCCCGCCGGCCCGCTCGACGCCGCGCACGGCACAGTCGGTCAGGATCGCGGCGCCGGCCC
>NZ_JANX01000428.1 GCF_000767795.1 Inquilinus limosus MP06
ATTTTGTCGAGGCCGGGACCAGCCCTCACCCGGTCTCGCTGACGCGAGCCCGACCTCTCCCGCCAGGCGGGAGAGGCAACGCGAGAAGACGTTCGAGACCCTATCGCTCTTCGGCTGGGGGCAGGGCCTAAGCCCGCTCCTCCGCCCAGATCGCATCCAGCCCCTCGCGATAGCTCGGATAGGCCAGGTGCGCCCCGAGCTCGTCGATGATCCGGTCGACCTTCAGCCGCTTGCACTCGGAATAGAATTCGCGGCCGAGCGGCGACAGGCCGGCCTGCTCGAACGGAATCAACGGCGGCGGGTCGATGCCGAGCAGGCGGGCGGCGTGCTCGATCGGGTCGTTCGGGCTGGAGGGGTGGCCGTCGGCGACATTGTAGATCGCGCCCGGAGCAGGCCGGCGCATCGAGGCCATCAGCACCGTGCCGATATCGTCGACATGGATGCGGTTGAACACTTGGCCCGGCTTGTCGATGCGCCGCGCCCGGCCGTGCCGGAGCTGGTCCAGCGCGCTGCGCCCCGGCCCGTAGATCCCGGCCAGGCGGAACACCTGCACCGCCACGCCGGTGCTCTGGAATGCCGTGAACCAGGCACGCTCCGCCTCCAGCCGCTTCCAGCCGCGCGGCGAGCCGGGGGTCGGGTCGGCCGATTCGTCGATCCAGGCGCCGCCGCGGTCGCCATAGACCGAAGGGGTCGAGAGGTAGCCGGCCCAGCCCAGCTGCGGCAGCGCCCGCAGCGCCTCGGCCAGCGCCGGTACCACGGGGTCGCCCGAGTCCTCCGGCGAGATCGACTGCACCAGATGCGTGGTCCCGGCCAGGGCGGCGGGGTCGAGCGGCTGGCCCGGGCCGAAGGCGTGGGCCTCGAAGCCTTCGTCCCGCAGCCGCTCCAGCCGGTCGGCGTCGCGGGTGGTGCCGGCGACCTGCCAGCCGAGGTCGCGCAGCCGCCGCGCCAGCCGGGTCATGCTGTAGCCGAGGCCGAAGACGAACAGTCTTCCGGGTCGCAGATCGTCCATTGCGTGTCGCGTCGCTGTTGCCTTCCGGTGGAAGCCTATAGCAATGTGCCGGCCGGGACGTCGACGGTGCGTCCCGCGACGCCCCCGGGATGCCCATCGGCAACGGGGTTCCATCGGACGGATAGATCCAAGCGATATCCGCGCGTGCCGCCCACCGTCCGCTGCCGGGACCTGTCCCGGCCGTGCCGGCATGGCGGGAAGCCAGGAGGGCATGATGGCGGGCAAGCTGGGCGTGATGATCTGCGGCCATGGCAGCCGGGATCAGGGGGCCGTGGACGAGTTCGCCGCCGTGTCCCTGCAGCTGCGGCGCCGCCTGCCGCAATACGAGGTCGATTACGGCTATCTCGAATTCGCCCGCCCGATCATCCGCGACGGGCTGGACCGGCTGCGCGCGAAGGGCGTGACCGAGGTGCTGGCGATCCCCGGCATGCTGTTCGCCGCCGGCCACGCCAAGAACGACATCCCCTCGGTGCTGAACACCTATCAGGCGCAGCATCCGGGCCTGACCATCCGCTACGGCCGCGAGCTGGGCATCGACGTCAAGATGCTGCGCGCCGCCGGGGAGCGGGTGCAGGAGGCGGTGGAGATCGCCGACGCCCGTCGTGGAGGTGAGGGGCGGGAGGATGGGCCGATCGGCCGGCACGAGACCATGCTGGTCGTGGTCGGCCGCGGCGCCTCGGACCCCGACGCCAACTCCAACGTCGCCAAGGTCATGCGGATGCTGTGGGAGGGGATGGGCTTCGGCTGGGGCGAGACCGCCTATTCCGGCGTCACCTTCCCGTTGGTCGAACCGGCGCTGGAGCATGCGGCGAAGCTGGGCTACCGCCGCATCGTCGTGTTCCCGTACTTCCTGTTCACCGGCATCCTGGTCGACCGGATCTACGACGCGACCGACGCCGTCGCTGCCCGCCATCCGGGCATTGAGTTCGTCAAGGCGCGCTACCTGAACGACCACCCGCTGGTGCTGGAGACGCTGGAGGACCGGATCGCCGAGATCCTCGAAGGCACCGGCAACATGAACTGCCAGATGTGCAAGTACCGGATGCAGGTGCTGGGCTTCGAGGCCGAGGTCGGCCTGCCGCAGGAGAGCCACCACCACCACGTCGAAGGCATCTCCGGCGGCCCGGCCCACCATCATCATGATCACGATCATGGGCAAAGCCACGATCATGGGCATCACCATGACCATGGTCACGACCATCATCATCACGGCGATCACGGCCACCATCACCATCATCACGACGACGGCCATCATCACCACGACCACGGTCACGATCATGGGCACGGCCACCACCATCATCCGTATCCCCATGCCGATCATCCGCTGGGGCCGAAGAGCCTGAAGAAGGCCGGGTGAGGGCATCCATGGTGCGGTCGTCCTTGCCTCCCACAATCACGTCATTCCCGCGAAAGCGGGGATCTCCCGACGGCGTCGAACCGGGAGAGATTCCCGCTTTCGCGGGAATGACGGTGGAGGGTGAGGGGGAAGGCATCAGCCCATCCCATCGCTACGACTATCTCCGCGACCCGGAGGCGATCTACCGCCAGTCCTTCGCCACCATCCGGGCGGAGGCGCGGCTGGACCGGTTTTCGCCGGATGTCGCCGGGCTGGCGGTCCGGGTGGCGCATGCCTGCGGCATGGTCGAGGTGGTCGACGATCTGCTCTTCACCCCCGATGTCGCCGCCCGCGGCCGGGCAGCGCTGGCGGCCGGCGCGCCGGTGCTGGTCGACTGCCGCATGGTCGAGGCCGGCATCATCCGGTCGCGCCTGCCGGCCGGGAACGAGGTCGTGTCCCTGATCGGCGACCCGTCGCTGCCGGAGCTGGCGCGCCGCCTCGGCACCACCCGTTCGGCCGCGATGGTCGAGCTGTGGCGCGGCCGGCTGGACGGCGCGGTGGTGGCGATCGGCAACGCCCCGACCGCCTTGTTCCGCCTCCTGGAATTGCTGGAGGAGGGGGCGCCGCGGCCCGCCGCCATCCTGGGCTTTCCGGTCGGCTTCGTCGGCGCCGCCGAGTCCAAGACGGCCCTGGCCGAAGCTGGGCTTGACGTTCCGTTCCTGACCCTGCCGGGCCGGCGCGGCGGCAGCGCCATGGCCTCGGCCGCCGTGAACGCTTTGGCGCGGGAGGGGATCTGATGACCCCCTGGCTCAGCGTGATCGGCATCGGCGAGGACGGGCTTGCCGGCCTGTCGCCGGCGGCCCGCGCGCTCTATGACGGCGCCGAGATCGTGGTCGGCGGAAAGCGGCACCTGGCGATGGTGCCGGAGGATGGCCGCCGCCGCATCCCCTGGCCGCCGCAGCTGCTGGCGCTGGTGCCGGAGATCGAGGCGCTGCGCGGCCGCCGCGTCTGCGTCCTGGCCAGCGGCGACCCGATGTGCTTCGGCGTCGGCGTCACCCTGTCGCGCCGCATCCCGATCGCCGAGATGGTGGTGATGCCCACGCCTTCGGCCTTCAGCCTGGCCTGCGCCCGGCTGGGCTGGCCGCTGGTCGAGGCGCGCATGGTGACGCTGCACGGAAGGCCGCTGGAGCTGGTGGTGCCGCACCTCCAGCCCGGCGCGAAGATCCTGGTCCTCAGCGCCGACCGCACCACGCCGGCGCGGCTGGCCGACCTCTTGCGCCGCACCGGCTGGGGCGGCAGCGGCTTCGCCGTGCTGGAGCGGATGGGCGGGGAGGGCGAGCGCCTCACCCACGCCACGGCCGCCGAGTGGGGCGATCGCGAGGTCGACGACCTCAACACCATCGCTCTGGACTGCGTCGCCGGGCCGGAGACGCGGGTGCTGCCGCCGGTGCCGGGCCTGCCGGACGACGCCTTCGCCCATGACGGCCAGCTGACCAAGCGCGAGGTGCGGGCTGTGACCCTGGCCGCGCTGGCGCCGTCGCCCGGGCAGGTGCTGTGGGATGTCGGCGCCGGATGCGGCTCGATCGCCATCGAATGGATGCGCAGCGACCCGCGCTGCCGGGCCGTGGCGGTCGAGCGCGACGATGGCCGTCTGGCCCTGATCGCCCAGAACGCGGCGGCGCTGGGCACGCCCTTCCTCAAGGTGGTGCGCGGCGACGCGCCTACGGCTCTGACCGACGACCTGCTGCGGCCTGACGCGGTGTTCATCGGCGGCGGCATCACGGCGGGCGGCTTGGTCGAAGCCTGCTGGGCGGCGCTGCCGCCGGGCGGCCGGCTGGTCGCCAATGTGGTGACGGCGGAGGGCGAGGTCGCGGTGATCGGCTATCAGTCCCGGCTCGGCGGCACCCTGTCCCGCATCGCCGTGTCCCGCGCCGAGCCGGTTGGCGGCTACCAGGGCTGGCGCCCGCTGATGCCGGTGACGCAATGGACGGCAGCGAAGCCGTGGAGGCAGGCATGACCGGCACCCTCTACGGCCTCGGCGTGGGCCCTGGCGATCCGGAGCTGGTGACGCTGAAGGCGCTGCGCCTGCTGCGGGCGGCGCCGGTGCTGGCTTATCCGGCGCCGGATGTCGGCGACAGCTTCGCCCGCGCGATCGTGGCGCCGCATCTGCAAGGCGGGCAGATCGAGATCGCCATCCGCGTGCCGATGCGGGTCGACCCGGCCCCGGCCCAAGCGGCCTATGACGCTGCGGCGGTCGAGATCGGCGGCCATCTCGACGCCGGCCGCAACGTCGCGGTGCTGTGCGAGGGGGACCCGTTCTTCTACGGCTCCTTCATGTACCTGTTCGGCCGGCTGGCGGAGCGCCACCGGGTCGAGGTGGTGCCCGGCGTCTCGTCGCTGACCGCCTGCGCCGCCGCCACCGGCCTGCCGCTGGCCGCCCGCAACGACGTGCTGACGGTTTTGCCGGCGCCGCTGCCCGAGGAGGATCTGCGCCCCATGCTGCAGGCGGCCGAGGCGGTGGCGATCATGAAGCTCAGACGTCACTTCAAGAAGATATCACAATTGCTTAAAGAAGCTGGGTTGTATGACAGCGCACGCTATGTCGAGCGGGCGACGCTCGGCCATCAGCGCGTGCTGAAGCTGGCCGAGGTGGATCCCGAATCCGTGCCCTATTTCTCGATGATCCTGGCGCATCGGCGCGGGGCGGCGTGGCGATGACGGCGCTGATCACCCTGACCGCGGGCGGGCTCGCCACCGCGCAGCGGCTGAAGCCGCTGCTGCCGGGGGCCGCGATCCACGCGCCATCCTGCCGCGTCACCGGCGCCGACATCGCCTTCGGCAAGCTGGCCAACCATCTGCGGGCCCTGTTCGCGGCCGGCGAGCCGATCATCGGCCTCTGCGCCGCGGGCGCGCTGATCCGCATCCTGGCGCCGCTCTTGTCCGACAAGCGCGCCGAGCCCCCAATTCTGGCGGTGGCGGAGGATGGCAGCGCGGTGGTGCCGCTGCTGGGCGGCCATCACGGCGCCAACGACCTGGCCCGGCAGGTGGCGCAGATTCTCGGCATCGCCCCGGCCATCACCACCGCCGGCGACCTGCGCTTCGGCGTGGCGCTGGACGATCCGCCGCCCGGGTGGCGGTTGTCGGAGTCCAGCGATTACAAGAGCTTCGCGGCCGATCTTCTGGCCGGCGAAACCGTGCGCCTCGACGGCGACCTGCCCTGGCTGGCGGAGGCCGAACTGCCTCTCGACCCGGCCGCGCGTAAGACGATCGTGGCCGGCACCCGCGCCCTGCCGGCCGATCCCGACCGGCTGGT
>NZ_JANX01000429.1 GCF_000767795.1 Inquilinus limosus MP06
CCCTCCCCTCCCCCTCCCGCAAGGGGAGGGGGAGGATATCAGGGCAGGCCGCGCCCATCCGGAGTGTGCGAATGACCGCTCCCCGCCTGCGCGTCGTCGAGGCCCGGCTGTATGAGCGGCCGGTGCGGTTCCGGCTGCCCTTCCGCTTCGGCGCCGCCACCGTCACCGGCGCGCCCCAGGCGTTCCTGCGGTTGACGGTCGAAGCCGCGGACGGCCGCCGGGCCGAGGGCCAGGCGGCCGAGCTGATGGTGCCGAAATGGTTCGACAAGGACCCGGCCCTGACCGAGGCGCAGAATTTCGACCAGCTGCGCCGGTCGCTCGCCCTCGCCCGCCCGTTCTATCTGGAGGAGCGGCCGGCCCCGGCCTTCGCCCTGAGCGCCGCGATCGAGACGCGGCAGCACGCCGCCTGCGCGGCGGAGGGGCTGGGCGGGCTGATCGCCTCCTTCGGCCTGGCGCTGTTCGACCGCGCCGTGATCGACGCGCTGTGCCGGATCGAGGGCATCGACGCGGTCACCGCGGTGCGCACCAACAGCATCGGGCTGAGCACGGCGACCGCCCCCGATCTCCAAGAGTTCGACCTCGGCCTGTTCCTGGCCGGGCTGGCGCCGTCCGACAGCCTGCATGCCCGGCACACGGTCGGGCTGGCCGACCCGGTCACCACCGCCGAGATCGCCGAGCGCCTGGATGACGGGCTGCCGCAGAGCCTGGAGCAGGCGGTCGCCGCCTATGGCTATGCCCATTTCAAGCTGAAGCTGAGCGGCCAGGCCGACGCCGACCTGGACCGGCTGCGCCGCATCGCCGCCGTGCTGGACCGGCTGCCCGACTACCGCATCACCCTGGACGGCAACGAGCAGTTCGCCGAGGCCGGGCCGGTCGCCGAGTTCTGGGACCAGCTCGCCGCCGATCCCGGCCTCGCCCGGCTGCGATCCGCGGTTCTGTTCCTGGAGCAGCCGATCGCCCGCGCCCGGGCGCTGGCCGAGCCGATCCACGCCTTGACCGAGCGCGTGCCGGTCGAGATCGACGAATCCGACGCCAGTATCGACGCCTTCCCGCAGGCCCGTGCCCTGGGCTATCGCGGCATCTCGTCGAAATCCTGCAAGGGCTTCCACCGGGCGCTGCTGAACCGGGCGCGGATCGCCAAATGGAGCGCCGAGGACGGCACCCGCTACTTCCTGTCGGCCGAGGATCTGACCACCCAGGGCGGCATCGCCCTGCAGCAGGACCTGGTGCTGGCGGCGCTGGGCGGCGCCGGCCATGTCGAGCGCAACGGCCACCACTATGTCGACGGCATGGCCGGCGCCCCGGCAGCGGAGCAGCGGGCCTTCCTGGCCGCCCATCCGGACCTCTACGCCGAATCCTCCGGTCGCGCCCGCCTGAGCATCCGCGGCGGGCGCCTCGCCATCGGCTCGGTACTGGCCGCGCGCGGCCTGGGCACCGCCCTCACCCCAGACTGGTCGGCGATGGCCGACGGAGCTTCGGAGATCTGACCCATGGCGAGCGGTACGCATACCGGTGGCCTGTCCATCAACCTCGCCACCGTCCGCCAGCAATGGGACATGCGCCAGGCGGCTGAGGCCTGCCTGGGCCACGGCATCACCGCGATCGCCCCCTGGCGCGACCAGGTGCAGAAGATCGGCCTGGGCGAGGCGGCGCGGATCGTCCGCGACAACGGCTTCCAGGTCACCGGCCTGTGCCGCGGCGGCATGTTCCCGGCCGGCGATCCGGAGGCGCGGAAGGCGGCGATCGACGACAATCTGCGCGCGGTCGACGAGGCGGCGGCGCTGGGCGCCGACTGCCTGGTGTTGGTGGTCGGCGGGCTGCCGCAGGGGTCGCGCGACATCGGCGCCGCCCGGCAGATGGTGGCCGACGGCATCGCCGCGGTCCTGCCGCATGCCCGAGCCAGCGGCATCCCGCTGGCGATCGAGCCGCTGCACCCGATGTACGCCGCCGACCGCGCCTGCGTGAACACGCTGAAGCAGGCGCTGGACATCTGCGACCTGCTGGGCGAGGGCATCGGCGTCGCCATCGACGTGTACCATGTCTGGTGGGACCCGGAGCTGATGCCGCAGATCGCCCGCGCCGGCGCCGGGGGACGCATCCTGGCGCATCACATCTGCGACTGGCTGGTGCCGACCACGGACCTGCTGCTGGACCGCGGCATGATGGGCGACGGGGTGATCGACCTGCGCGGCATCCGAGCCGCGATCGAGGCCGCCGGCTTTTTGGGCCCGCAGGAGGTCGAGATCTTCTCGGCCGAGACCTGGTGGAAGCGGCCTGGCGACGAGGTGCTGAAGACCTGCGTCGAGCGTTATCACTCAGTTTGCACGCTGTAACGGGGCACCCTGTAACGGGGTCTGGAGGCGGAAATGGGCAAGACGAAGGTCGCGCTGGTCGGAACCGGCCATCGCGGCGCCGGGACCTGGGGGCGGGAGCTGCTGGCCCAGGTCGGCGACGTGGTCGAGATGGTGGGGTTGTGCGATCAGAACCCGCTGCGGCTGGAACGGGCGCGGGCGGCGATCGGCGTCGACGCGCCGGTGTTCACCGATCTCGGCGCCATGCTGCGCGAGACCCGGCCGGACCGGCTGATGGTGTGCAGCCGCGACAGCGTGCATGACGAGCACATCGTCCAGGCGCTGGAGGCCGGCGTCGACGCGATGACCGAGAAGCCGATGACCACCACGGCGGAGAAGTGCCGCCGCATCCTGGAGGCGGAGAAGCGCACCGGCCGCCGGGTCGACGTCACCTTCAACTACCGCTACGCGCCGACATCGCAGCGGATCAAGCAACTGCTCCTGGACGGCGCCATCGGCGACGTCGTGTCGGTCGACTTCCACTGGTATCTCGACACCAAGCACGGCGCCGACTATTTCCGCCGCTGGCACGCCTATCGCCGTTATTCCGGCAGCCTGTTCGTGCACAAGGCCACCCACCATTTCGACCTGCTGAACTGGTACCTGGCGTCGGAGCCCGAGGAGGTGTTCGCCCGCGGCGAGCTGCGTCATTACGGCCGCAAGGGCCCGTTCCGCGGGCCGCGCTGCAAGACCTGCCCGCATGCCGGCGAGTGCGACTTCCATTTCGACGTCTCGGCCGATGCCTGGCTGACCATGCTGTACGAGGATCCGTCGCGCGAGGACGGCTATGTCCGCGACGCCTGCGTGTTCCGCGAGGACATCGACATCCCGGACACGATGTCGGCGGCGCTGCGCTATAGGAACGGTGTCCAGGTCTCCTACTCGCTCAACACCTTCATGCCGATCGAGGGCCACCATCTGGCCTTCAACGGCACCAAGGGGCGGATCGAGGTGCGGCAATACGAGCGCCAGCCCTGGACCGTGCCGCCGGCCGACGAGATTCTGCTGATGCGCAATTTCGGCAAGGTCGAGCACATCTGGGTGCCGCAGGAGCATGGCGGCCATTGGGGCGGCGACCCGAAGATGCAGGCCATGCTGTTCCGGCCGGGCATCCCCGACCCGCTGGGCCTGCGCGCCGACGCCCGCGCCGGGCGCTGGCGGTGCTGTGCGGCGTCGCCGCGCTGGAGAGCATCGACAGCGGCCGCAGCGTCGCCGTGGCGCCGCTGCTGCAGGGCTGACCCGCGGCCCCTTCCCGCATGGCCGGAGTTCCGCCATCCTGCCGGCCCTGTGGGAGGAAGCGGACCGTGATCGATCTCGACACCAGGCCGGACGGGCGCGCATGAGCCCGTCCGCCGACATCGCCGGCGCCAGAGCGTCCGGCAGCGCGTCGCTGCTGGGCCTGCTGCTGCTTTGCTCCTTCCTGTGGGCCACCGCCTATCTGCTGATGAAGGTGCTGGGCACCGACATCGCCCCGGTGCCGCTGGCCGCCATCCGCGGCCTGATGGGCGGCGGCCTGCTGGCGCTGTGGCTGCTGGCCCGCGGCCAGACCATCCTGCCGCGCGGCCGGGAGTGGCGCGACTGGATCGTGCTGGGCATCCTGCAGGGCATCATCCCGAACACGCTGACCGCCTATGCCCTGGCTGACACCGAGGCCGGCCTCGCGGCGCTGATCGCCGCGTCGAGCCCGCTGATGGTGGCTGTGCTGGCGCATCTGCTCTTCACCGACCAGCGGCTGGTCGGCCGGCGCGCCGCCGGCGTGCTGGTCGGCTTCGCCGGCATGGCCATCCTGCTGGGCCCCGCCGCCCTGGCCGACAGCCCCGCAGGGCTGTTCGGGCCGCTGGCGATGGCGGCGACGGCCGCCAGCTACGCCTTCGGCGTGATCTATGTCCGCAGCATCCCGTCGCCCCGGCCGGTGCGGCTGGCGCTGGGCCAGCAGGTCTTCTCCGGCCTGCCGAGCATGGTCGCGGTGCTGGCCGTCACCGGCCCCGCCGCCTTCGCCGCGGTGCCGGCGCACGCGCTGGCGCTGCTGTTCTTCGGCATCTTCTCCACCGCCGTGCCGATCGCGCTGTATATGCAGATCCTGCGCGTGGCCGGGCCGACGCTGGGGTCGATGAACGCCTATCTCACCCCGGTCTGGACCGTGCTGCTGGGCGTGCTGGTGCTGCACGAGACGATCGGCCTGAACGAGATCGCCGGCGGCCTGGTGGTGCTGGCCGGCATCGCGATCGTCTCCTCCGCCGGCCGCCGCCCCGCCGCAAGCGCCGCCCGCCCCTGACCGGCGGCGCGCATCACCGCAGCCCCCGAAGCCGCGGCAGGACGCAGAGCAGGATCGCAGCGGAGCAGAGCACGGCCAGGACCAGGGTGCCCTGTTCCACCATCTCGATCACGGCGCCGAGCCAGAGCATCCCCAGATCCATGGCGGCATCTCCGACGGTGTCAGTCCCGGGCGGCGCGGCACAGCGCCCAGAGATAGGGGGCGGCACAGAGCAGGATGCCGCCGAGCCAGAGCATGGCGAAGATCATGATGCGTCCTTCCAGCATTCCGATGAAGCCGGACATGGTGGCAGCGCCCGGCTGCCGCCCCTCGCGGGCTGGCGCTCAGAACCGGTAGCCGACCGCCAGCCCGACCGAAGGCTGCGCCTCGCTCTCGGTGATCGGGCTGTCCGCCGCGTCGCCCAGCAGGACGCCGACGCCGACATTCGCCGTGGCGAACCAGCTCTCGGAGATCGCCCAGTTCAGGCCGACGCGGAAGTCGACGCTCTTGAACCCGGCCCCGGCGTCGTAGCGCTCCAGCCCCGATTTCCGCGACTGCGACGACGAGACGCCGAAGAAGCTCTGCATGTAGTCGTCATTGGCCCAGGTGGCGGAGATGCCGGAGGACAGCGTCCAGCTCTCGGACAGGGGCACCTTCACCGACACGCCGGGCCGGACCAGCACGCCTTCGCTGCCACCGAAATCCTTGCTGACGTCGAGGCCGAGCTGGACCATGCCGAAGGAATAGGAGCCGAAGACATGGCCGCGCGCCGCCGCGTCGATGTCGCCCAGGCCCCTCAGATGGTCCTCGTCATCCTCGTCCCGCCCCGGCGCGAAGCCGACCGACACGCCCAGCCGCAGCGCGTCGGTGCGGACGACGTTGACGCCGATCCCGCGCTCCATGTCGAGGAAGATCCGATCCCGCCAGTTGATCGAGACGAAGGGCAGCGGCGATACCGAGAACTTATCGGAGCCCTCGTAGCTCGGCCGGACCAGGGCGCCGCCGCCGAGCACGAAGCTCCAGTCGCCACGGCCGGCGCCTGGGGCCTCCT
>NZ_JANX01000430.1 GCF_000767795.1 Inquilinus limosus MP06
GCTCTAGAAAGGGATGGCTTCGGCTATTCTGAAAAGGTCTCGCTTGCGGGAGAGGCAACGCGTGATCGCCTTCGGAATCGGGCCTGATTCAACCGTACTTATCCACCCCTAGCCCCGCCCCAGCAGCTCGCTGAACGCGGCCAGCACCGTGGCGTAGACGTCGCGCTTGAACGGCACGATCTCGGCCAGCACCCGGTCCGGCGCCGACCAGCGCCAGGCGTCGAATTCGGGATGCTCGGTCTCGATGTCGATGTCGCCATCCGTGCCCAGGAAGCGCAGCGCCACCCAGCGCTGCTCCTGGCCGCGGTAGCGGCCGCCCCAGACCTTGCCGACCAGGTGGTCCGGCAGGTCGTAGCGCACGGTCTCCGGCGCTTCGGCCAGGAACTCGGCCCGGTCGGTGCCGATCTCCTCCTTCAGCTCGCGGAAGGCGGCCTGCCGCGCCGTCTCGCCGGGGTCGATGCCGCCCTGCGGCATCTGCCAGCCATCCGGCGTGTCGCGGCGCCGCGCCACGAAGACGCGGCCGTCGCGGTCCAGCAGCATGATGCCGACGCAGGGCCGGTACGGCAGGCCCTCCTTCGGCGTGTCGGTCGTCGCCATGGCGCGGCGGTCAGCCCGCCTGCCCCTTCTGGAACAGCGACAGGCCGCGCAGCAGGTCGAGCGCGCGCGACAGCTGGTAGTCGACATCCGCCGGCTTGTTGGCGTCGGCCGCGCCGTCGGAGGGCGGGGACGCCGCCTTGTCCTGGCCCGGAGTGGCCGGCTTGTCGGTCTGCGAGGAGCCGCCGGGCGCCGGCGTCGGGGCGGCCGGGGCCTTCCCGTCGGCGCCGTCCTGGCCCGGCAGGTTCTGCTTGTTGTCGTTGTTCAAGGCACCCTTCAGGTCGGCCTCGCGGTAGCCGCGCATCTGCGCGATCTCCTCGATCCGGGCCTGCTGCACCTCAATGTCCGGGGTGATGCCCAGCTGCTGGATCGAGCGGCCGGACGGGGTGTAGTAGCGTGCCGTGGTCAACCGCATCGCGCCATGGCCGGGCAGCGGGATGATGGTCTGGACCGAGCCCTTGCCGAAGCTCTGCGTGCCCATCAGCACGGCGCGGTGGTGGTCCTGCAGCGCGCCGGCCACAATCTCCGACGCCGAGGCGGAGCCGCCATTGATCAGCACCACCAGCGGCAGGCCGTCGGCCAGGTCGCCCGGGGTGGCGTTGTAGCGCTGCGCCTGGTCGGCCTTGCGCGACCGGGTCGACACGATTTCGCCCTTGTCGATGAAGGCGTCGGCCACAGCGATGGCCTGGTCCAGGAGGCCGCCCGGGTCGTTGCGCAGGTCCAGCACATAGCCCTGCAGCTTGTCGCCGAGCTTCTTCTTGATGTCGGCGATGCCGCGCTTCAGCCCGTCCTCGGTGCGCTCGGTGAAGCTGGTGATGCGGATGTAGCCGATGTTGCCCTCGGTCCGCCAGCGCACCGATTCCACCGGGATGGTGGCGCGCGCCAGGTTGAGGTCGAACGGTTCCTGGTCGCCGCGGCGGATGGTGATGGTCAGGTTGCTGCCCACCGGGCCGCGCATCTTGTCCACCGCCTCGTTGAGGCTCATGTTGACGATCGGCTTGCCGTCGATGGCGATGATCAGGTCGCCGGCCTGGACCCCGGCCTTGGCGGCGGGCGTGTCGTCGATCGGCGACACCACCTTCACCACCCCGTTCTCCATCGTCACCTCGATGCCGAGGCCGCCGAAGCTGCCGCGGGTCTGGGACTGCATGTCCTGGAACTCGTCGGAGTTCAGGAAGTTGGAGTGCGGGTCCAGCGAGGTCAGCATGCCGTTGATCGCGGCCTCGACCAGCTGCTTGTCGCTGACCGGCTCGACATACTCCGCGCGCACCCGCTCGAACACCTCGCCGAACAGGTCGAGCTGCTTGTAGGTGTCGGTGGAGTCACTGCTTGTCGCGGCCTTGTCAGGAGCCTTGTCCTGCGCCCAGCCCTGGAAGGTCAGGGTATGTCCGCCGACGAAAGCCAGGCCCATCAAGGCGCCGATGGCGACGGCGTTCAGGTGCTTCTTCATGCTTGCCCTCGCTGGCGGCCGGGCCGCCAGGCGCTCGAGTCAATCGGCCGACCGGCCGTCTCCGGAACCGGAGGGGCGGCTGGCCAGGGTGGACGCCACTTGATGATATCTGCCGGGTTTCGGCGGGATCAAGTTACCTGACGTCCATCTTTGCGGTTTCACGTCAGCTTGGCACTACGATCGCGGCATTCAAGCGGCGTCGATGAGGCTTCGCCCGGTCATCTCCTCCGGCTGGGCCAGGCCCATCAGCTGCAGCAGGGTCGGCGCCACGTCGGCCAGCCTGCCATCATGCAGGGCGCGGCGGGGCGCCGGCGCGTTGACCAGGATCACCGGCACCTTGTTCAGCGTGTGCGCCGTGTGCGGGCCGCCGGTCGCGGGGTCGCGCATCAGCTCGGCATTGCCGTGGTCGGCGGTGACGATCATGGCGCCGCCCTGGCGCCGCACCGCGGCCTCGACCTTGCCCAGGCAGGCATCGACCGTGGCGCAGGCCTTGATCGCCGCGTCCAGGATGCCGGTGTGGCCGACCATGTCCGGATTGGCGAAGTTCACCACCACCAGGTCGTATTTGCCGCCGTCGATCGCCGCCACCAGCTTGTCGCACAGCTCCGGCGCCGACATCTCCGGCTGCAGGTCGTAGGTCGCGACCTTGGGGGAGGCGACCAGGATCCGGTCCTCGCCGGGAAACTGCCGCTCCTCGCCGCCATTGAAGAAGAAGGTGACGTGCGGGTACTTCTCGGTCTCGGCGGCGCGCAGCTGGGCGCGGCCCGCCTCGGCCACCACCTCGCCCAGGCCCTTGTCGATCGATTTCGGCGGGAAGATCGCCGACATCAGGCCGTTCAGCAGGTCGGAATACTCGACCATGCCGCAGGCATCGGCGAAGCGGATGGGCTGGCGCCGGAAGCCGTCGAAGCCCGGGTCCAGCAGCGCCTGCAGGATCTCGCGCACCCGGTCGGCGCGGAAATTGGCGCACAGAACGCCGTCGCCGTCCTTCATGCCGGCATAGCCGCCGATCACGCTGGGCAGGATGAACTCGTCGCCGGTGTCGGCCTGGTAGGCGGCCTCAATGGCGGCGACCGGGTCCGGCGCGGCCTCACCCCTGGCCTCGGCCACGGCGCGGTAGGCCTTCTCGACGCGCTCCCAGCGCTTGTCGCGGTCCATGGCGTAGTAGCGGCCGTCGACCGTGGCGACGCGGGCGTTCGGCAGCCCGTCGATGTCCTTGAGGAAGCGGCGGAGGTAGTCGGCGCCGGCACGGGGCGGGGTGTCGCGCCCGTCGGTGTAGGCGTGGACGGCGACCGGCACGCCGGCCTCGGCGACGATCTTCGCCAGCGCCGCGATCTGGTCCTGATGGGCGTGCACGCCGCCGGGCGACAGCAGCCCCATCAGGTGGCAGGTGCCGCCGGACGCCTTGAGGGCGTCGATGTGCCGGCGCAGCGCCTTGGCCTTGGCCAGCGAGCCGTCGGCGATGGCGTTGAAGATCATCTGCAGGTCCTGGAACACCACCCGGCCGGCGCCGAGATTCATGTGCCCGACCTCGGAATTGCCGATCTGGCCATGCGGCAGGCCGACGGCCTCCTCGCTGGCCTGCAGGAAGGCGTGCGGCTCTTCCGCCCACAGCCGGTCGAAAATCGGCGTGTCGGCCAGGCGCACGGCGTTGTCCGCCTCCTCCTCGCGCCAGCCCCAGCCGTCGAGGACGCAGAGGACGACGGGACGGGGTGGGGTCGCTGCTGCAGCGCTCATCGCTTGGCCTTTCGCTTGCAATCGCCCTTCATGTATCGGTTGCTGCGGCCAACGCAAGGGGGGCACCGACATGGGCGATAGAACGGCACGGATCCGCGGCGGCTGGCCTCTGGCGGTCCTGCTCCTGGCCGGCCCGCTGCTCGCCGGCTGTGCCGGCCCCGTGGTCGGCGCCGCCTATGACGCCAAGGACCCGGTCGACCGCTGGCAGGCGGCGCTGCGGGCCAATTCCGCCCGCTATGTCTGCGGCGCGCCGCTGGCCGAGGGGCGCGAGGCCAGGCTCGCCGACGCCCTGGTCGAGGCCCAGCACCAGGCGGAGACGGCGCTGGCGCTACGCGCGGACACGGCGGTGACCGACCCGGAGGTGCTGGGCGACATCGCATCCCGCCGCACGCTGCAGGAGCGGGTGGTGCGCGATGCGGTCGCAGAGCGCGGCTGCTCCGATCCGCAGATCATGGATCTGATCGGCCTGGCCGAACGTTTGTCCGCCGGGCAGGCGTGACCTGCCGGAGAGTTGACGGAGGAAGCATGCGCTTCACGCGCTTCGGAGCGGCTGCGGTGGTCGCGGTCCTCGCCCTCGGGGGCTGCAACGAGCAGGGCTATATCGATCCCGGATATCCCGGCCCGGCATCGGTGCCGCAGCAGGCGGGCTATGCCGGCGACGCGCTGCAGCGCTACGACGCCATGGTCCGGGCCGAAAGCGCGGCGCGGTCGTGCCGGGTGCGGCTCGACCCGCAGCAGGAGCAGCGCTTTGCGGCGGTGCTGCAGCAGGCGGAATCCGACGCGGCCGGGCAACTGGCCAGCAGCTCCGGCGCCCCCGGAAGCCAGGACGCGGTGTGGCAGGAGCTCGGCGCCCGGCGCGCGGCCAATGAGCGGGACGCCGCGACCGTGGCCCGCCAGCGCGGCTGCCGCTCCGGCACGGTGGAGGAGCTGATCGGCGCCTACCGCAACTTCGCGGCCATGGGGTGATCGCGTAGCCGCCGGTCCTAGGGCCCGAACACGACCCGGAACATGATGCGTCCGGGCACGGCGAAGGCCACGACCAGCGGGATGCCGAGGGCGAGCCAGGCGATCGCCCGCATGGCCCGGCGGTGGCGCTCGACGTCATGCCGTCGGGCCGCGGCCACCGCCTGCCCGACCCGGACGAGCGTGAACGCGGCCAGAAGGTGCAGCCAGCTCACCGGCCCGACATGCGGCGGGATCGGCCGGTCCAGGATGAAGAAGGCGCTGACGCAGGCGCCGACGATCGCCGCGACCCAGATCCAGCCCAGCAGGCGATGGCGGGGCGTCCCCTTCGGTCCGATCAGCTGGACCGGCGCCAGGATGACGGCGACGCAGACCGCGGCGACATGCAGCTGAATCGCCAGCGGGGCGTCCAGCAGCGGCGCGAACGACATAACCCGTCCCCCCGGTGTCATGCCCAGGCTCGACCCGGGCATCGGGGAATGTCGGCATTCTCAGGGTGGGCGGGTCAAGCCCGCTGCGTTTCGGTTGAACTCAAACCTTGTTGTCATTGCCGGGCTTGACCCGGCAATCCAGGGGCCGCCGGGAGCGGCTCTGAAAGCCCCTGGATCCTCGGGTCAAGCCCGAGGATGACAATAAAACAGAATGGGCACGACCTGCCTCACGCCCGGTGATACGGATGCCCGCTCAGGATGGTCTGGGCGCGGTAGAGTTGCTCGGCCAGCATCGTACGGGCCAGCATGTGCGGCCAGGTCAGGCGGCCGAAGGACAGCAGCAGCTCGGCCCGGCCGCGCACCGACTCGTCATGGCCATCGGCGCCGCCGATCAGGAAGGCGGCCTCGGCCCGGCCCTCGTCGCGCCAGCGGCCCAGCAGCTTGGCGAAGCCGGC
>NZ_JANX01000431.1 GCF_000767795.1 Inquilinus limosus MP06
AGCGGCAGGAAGGCGCAGATGCGGTAGACGAAGCCGATGCTGGTCAGGTCCGCAACCTCGCCCAGCACCGCGGCGCCGATGCCGCCCATGCCGAAGGCGAAGCCGAAGAACAGCCCGGCGATCGTGCCGGTCTTGCCCGGCACCAGCTCCTGCGCATAGACGACGATGGCGGAGAAGGCCGAGGCCAGGATCAGGCCGATGATGATGCTGAGGATCACGGTCCCGGTCAGCCCGACATAGGGCATCGCCATGGTGAAGGGCAGCACGCCCAGGATCGACCCCCAGATCACGACCTTCCGGCCGAAGCGGTCGCCGATCGGGCCGCCCGCCACCGTCCCCACCGCCACCGCGCCGAGGAAGATGAACAGGTGGATCTGCGCCTCCTGCACCGACACGCCGAAGGTCTGGATCAGGTAGAAGGTGAAGTAGCTCGTCAGGCTGGCCAGGTAGATGTACTTGGAGAACACCAGCATGCCGAGGATGCCGAGCGAGAAGCCGACCTTGCCGCGCGACAGGGCGACCGGCGCCACCGGGCGGCGCGGCCTGGCCGCCATGCTGCGGCGGTGCCGCTGGTACCAGGCGCCGACCCCGGTCAGCACCAGGATCGCCAGCAGCGCCGCGGCGGAGAACCAGCCGATGCTGGCCTGGCCGCGCGGCAGCACGATGAAGGCGGCCAGCAGCGGCCCGATGGCCGAGCCGATATTGCCGCCGACCTGGAACAGCGACTGCGCCAGGCCGTGCCGCCCGCCCGACGCGAGCCGGGCGATGCGCGAGGATTCCGGATGGAAGACCGAGGAGCCCATGCCGACCAGGGCCGCGCCCAGCAACAGCATCGGGAAGGTCGGGGCCACCGACAGCACGATCAGCCCGACCAGGGTGAAGCCCATGCCGACCGGCAGCGAATAGGGCTGCGGCTTGCGGTCGGTGTAGAGGCCGATCGCCGGCTGAAGGATCGAGGCGGTGAGCTGGAACACGAAGGTAATGAGCCCGACCTGGCCGAAATCGAGCCCGAAATCCGTGGCGAGCATCGGATAGAGGGCCGGCAGCAGCGACTGCATCATGTCGTTCAGCAGATGGCTGAAGCTGATCGCGGCCAGGATGGTGAAGACCGTTCCGTCGGCGTCGGACCGATGGTCCGGGGTCAGTGTTCCACTCGTCATTCCCGAAAGTCCCGATGGCCGCTGAGCGGCGCATCACTGAGGCATCCGGCGGCGGGAGTGCCGTCGGCTCGGCCAAGAATACGCCTTCCCGGCCGACCTGCTTTCGTGCTTTGGTCTATTGCTTTCGTGAGTGGGCCATGCGCAACACCACCTTCGTCCATGAGGACGCGCCGCGGGCGGTCGTCGCGCTCGGCAACGACTATCCGGCGCATTACGTGATCCTGCCGCACCGACACCGGCGGTCGCAGCTGCTGTACGGCAGCAACGGGGTGCTGATGGTGCGGACCGAGCAGGGCCGCTGGGTGGTGCCGCCGGAGCGCGCGGTGTGGATTCCGGGCGGTATCACCCATGACGTGCAGCCGATCGGGGCGGTCAAGGTGCACAGCGTCTATGTCGAGCCCGACGCCGTGCCCGGCCTGCCGGCCGATTGCCGCGTGGTCGGCGTCTCGGCGCTGATGAGCAGCCTGTTGATGGAGGCGGTGGACCTGCCGCTGGAATACGACCTGAAGGGCCGGGACGGGCTGGTGATGGCGCTGATCCTGCAGGAGATCGCGCGGATGCCGGTGCTGCCGCTGAACCTGCCGCTGCCCGGCCATGCGGCGCTGGCGGCGCGCTGCCGCCGGTTCCTGGAGGGGCCGACGCCGCACGACACGATCGACGACTGGTGCGGCCCGCTGGGCATGAGCCGCCGCGCCTTCACCCGGCTGTTCCGGCAGGAGACGGGCCTCAGCCTTTCCGCCTGGCGGCAGCAGGCCTGCCTGTTCGCAGCCCTGCCGCGGCTGGCGGCGGGGGAGGCGGTGACGACGGTGGCCCTCGACCTCGGCTATGACAGCGCCGCGGCCTTCACCACCATGTTCAAGCGCCTGCTCGGCGCTCCGCCCAGCCGCTATTTCGCGGCGGGGAAGACCGCCGGCGCTCGGCCGCCTGACCGGCAGCCGGGTCAAAGATTGATGACGCCCTCCCTATCTGGGAGTTCCCGGTAGACCCGCCGATCGGGATGCTGGTGCTTCGTCCTCGACGGCAACATCACACTGACCGCCGGCGTCTCCATCCTTTGAGCCATCAGCCGGTCCCTGCGGTCGCTCCTTGCCATAGGATCAGCGCAATTTTCGGAGAACTGTGTTTTTATTCCAGAGGATTTCCTCAAGGATCATTTTCACAAGGGAGAAGGGGTTATGGCCACATTCACGGGCACGAACGGGAATGACGTGCTGCCCCCGGTCGGCGGCAACGACAGCGGCGCCGACACGATGCTGGGACTGGGCGGCAACGACACGCTTCTCGGCGGCGCCGGCAACGACACGCTCCGTGGCGGCACGGGCAGCGATTCGCTGCAGGGGCAGGATGGCGACGACATTCTCGACGGCGGTGCCGGAGCCGACACATTCCTCGGCGGGACGGGCACCGATCTGGTCTCCTACTTCGCCAGTGCCGCCGGCGTCTCGGTCAACCTGGCGACCAATGTCCACCACGGCGGCGACGCCGAGGGCGATTCCTTCCTCGACACGATCGAGATCGTGCATGGCAGCCAGTTCGCGGACACCCTGTTGGGCTCGGCCGGCGCCGAGACGCTGCGCGCCCAGGGCGGGAACGACATCCTTCGCGGCCTGGCCGGAAATGATGGGCTGGAGGGCGGGGCCGGCGCCGACCAGCTGAGCGGCGACGAGGGCGACGACACGCTCATCGGCGGGGCCGGCGCCGACCGCTTCGTCGGCGGGGCCGGACGGGACACGCTCTCCTATGCCGACGCCGCCGCCGGCATCCGCGTCAATCTCGCCACCGGGGCCAATGGTGCCGGCGACGCCCTCGGCGACCAGTTTCTCGATCATATCGAAGTGGTCCTCGGCAGCCAGTTCGCCGACACGATCATCGCCACCGCGTCGGCCGACGAGCTGCGCGGCGGCGGCGGCAACGACACTCTCCAGGGCGGGGACGGCGACGACCTCCTCATCGGCGGCGCCGGAGCCGACATCTTCACCGGCGGCAACGGCACCGACACCGTCTCCTACACTGACAGCGCGCAGGGGGTGAAGATCGACCGCACGGCTGGGACGGCCACCGGCGGCACGGCCCAGGGCGACAGCTTCACCCAGCCTATCGAGGTGATCATCGGCAGCGCCTTCGCCGATGTGCTGGCCGGCAGCGCCGGCAACGACCGCTTCCTCGGCGGCGCCGGGAACGACACCCTCTCGGGCGCGGCCGGGGTGGACCGGCTGGAGGGTGGCGATGGCGACGACACGCTCCGCGGCGGCTGGGGGGCCGACAGCTTCATCGGCGGCGCTGGAACCGACACCGTCAGCTATGCCGACAACATCGTCGGCGTGTATGTCTACATGACCAGCGGCATCGCCGGGCAGGGCCAGGCGGCGGGCGACAAGTTCCTGGACCATATCGAGCGCATCGTCGGCAGCGCCTTCGACGACATCATGGTCGGCGGCGCGGCGAACGACCGGTTCTCCGGCGAAGACGGCAACGACACGCTCCGGGGGGCCGATGGCAATGACAGTCTCTCGGGCGGCAACGGGGACGATCTGCTCGTCGGCGGCGCCGGCGCGGACCTGTTCACCGGCGGTGCCGGCTTCGACACCGTGTCCTACGCCGACGCCACCATCGCGGCGACGATCAACGCATCCTCGAGCGCCGGGCCCGACGGCGACCGCTATGTCGACCATATCGAGCGCTTCATCGGCAGCGCCTTCGCCGACACGTTCATCGGCGGCGCGGCGGCGACCCGCTTCGATGGCGGGGACGGGAACGACACGATCCGCGCCGGTGCCGGGGCCGAGACCTTCACCGGGGGCGGCGGCAGGGACTTCATCACCTACTCCAACAGCACGGCGGGGGTGTCGATCAACCTGGAGACCGGCGTGTTCACCGGCGGGTTCGCGGCGGGGGACACATTCCTCGATCACATCGAGATGGTGACCGGCAGCAACTACGCCGACACGCTGACGGGCAGCGACGGCGCCGAGCAGCTCAGCGGCGGTCTGGGCGACGACGTGATCATGGGCGGCCTCGGGGCGGACCAGATTCTGGGCAGCGGCGACATCGACTTCGCCTCCTATGCCGATAGCGCAGTGGGGGTGAATATCAACCTGGCCACCAATGTCGCCACCGGCGGCACGGCGGAGGGCGACACCTTCCTCGACAGGATCGAAGGCATCATCGGCAGCGCTTTCGACGACGTCATCGTCGGCAAGGACTGGGGGCCCTATCTCACGGATGGCGGCGATATCCTGCGGGGCGGCGACGGCAACGACGCCCTTTTCGCCAATCGGGGCTGGAGCAACCGGCTCGAGGGCGATGCCGGCGACGACACGCTCACCGGCGGTGCCGGCGGGTGTTCCTTTGTCGGCGGCAGCGGCGCCGACCGTTTCGTGATGGATGCGGCCTATGAGACCGATCCCGGGAGCCTCAGCAACGGCAGCACCATCTTGGACTTCTCGGCGGCCCAGGGGGACAAGATCGATATCGGCGCGCTGACCGGGACGATCCTTTTCATCGGCACCGCCGCCTTCACCGGCGTCGCCGGGCAGGTCCGCTACGAATATGTCGCGGCCAACGACCACACGCGGGTGAGCGTCGATGGCGATGGCGACGGAGTCGCGGATCTGGACGATTGGGGCATCGTGCTGACCGGCAACGTCACCCTGACCGCCGACGATTTCGTTCTTTGAGGCCCATCATCCGGTCCCGGCGGTCGCGCCGGGGACCGGCTTTCCGTTTTCAGACGGAGGAGTTTCCATGGCCACATTCACGGGCACGAACGGGAATGACGTGCTGCCCCCGGTCGGCGGCAACAACAGCGGCGCCGACACGATGCTGGGGCTGGGCGGCAACGACACGCTTTTCGGCGGCGGCGGCAACGACACGCTCCGCGGCGGCACCGGCAGCGACACGCTGGAAGGCGAGGCGGCCGACGACATCCTCGACGGCGGAGCCGGGGCGGACACGATCCGCGGCGGGGCCGGCCGGGATCTCGTCTCCTATTTCGGCAGCACCGCGGCGGTGCAGGTCAACCTGGCGACGAACGTCCATCACGGTGGCGACGCCGAGGGCGATTCCTTCCTCGACGCGATCGAGATCGTGCATGGCAGCCGGTTCGCCGACACGATCCTGGGGTCGGCCGGCGCCGAAACGCTGCGCGGCCAGGACGGGAACGATGATCTGCGCGGCCAGGCCGGCGATGACGGGCTGGAGGGCGGGAACGGCGACGACCAGCTCGACGGCGGCGACGGGTCGGACACGCTGACCGGCGGCGCCGGGGCCGACCGGCTGTTCGGCGGAGCAGGGACCGACACGGTGTCCTATGCCGACAGCGGCGCCGGGGTGCAGTTGAATCTGACGACCAACGTCAACCATGGCGGCACCGCCGAGGGCGACCAGTTCCTCGACCATGTCGAGGCGGTGATCGGCAGCGTCTTCGCCGACACGGTGGTCGGGGCTG
>NZ_JANX01000432.1 GCF_000767795.1 Inquilinus limosus MP06
CAGGGCGGCGGCTGCGTCGGTCAGGTCGGCGGCGAGGGTGACGGCGCCCGGCAGCCCGGCCGCGGCGCGGTCGAGATTGGCCTGGGCGCGCGAGACGATCGCCACGCGCGCGCCCTCCGCCTGGAAGGCCTGGGCGCAGGCCAGGCCGATGCCCTTCGATCCGCCGGTCACCAGCACGGTCTTTCCGGTCAGGCCGAGATCCATGGAACGCTCCTTTGTGACGGCGTCACAGTCCCGGTCCGTCATTGCGAGGAGGCGAAGCCGACGAAGCAATCCAGGGGCCACGCCAAACGGCCCTGGATTGCTTCGCTACGCTCGCAATGACGTGTTGGGGTTCACGGGCCGGTACTGCGACTCAGATGATCTCGAAGTACCGTGCCAGCTCCCAATCGGTGATGTGCTTGCGGAATTCGCGCTCCTCCCATTCACGGGTGGCGGCGAAATGCTCCACCCAGTCGTCGCCGAACAGGCCGCGCGCGGGCTTGGAGGCGCGCAGCCGCTGCGCCGCGTCCCACAGGGTGCGCGGCAGCTCCGACTTGCGCGGGAAGGTCTTGGCGTAGGCGTTGCCCTTCACCGGCTCGCCCAGTTCGAGCTGGCGCTCGATGCCCCACAGCCCGGCGCCCAGCGCCGCGGCCAGGACGATGTAGGGGTTGGCGTCGGCGGCGGCGATGCGGAACTCCACCCGCTGGCTCTTCGGCCCGCCCTGGATCACGCGCAGCGCCGTGGTCCGGTTCTCCACCCCCCAGGTGGCCGAGGTCGGCGCCCAGAAGCCGGGCACCAGCCGGGAATAGGCGTTCACGGTCTGCGCGATCATGGCCAGGAACTCCGGCATCAGCGCCTGCTGGCCGGCCACGAAATGGCGCATGACGGCGCTCATTCCGTACGGGTCCTTCGGGTCGTGGAATGCCGGCTTGCCCTTGCCGTCGACCAGCGACATGTGGATATGGCCGCTCTGCCCCGGCACCTCGTTCGACCACTTCGACATGAAGGTGGCCATCAGGTTGTTGCGCTGGGCGATCACCTTGGTGAAGGTGCGGAACAGCGTCGCCTTGTCGGCGGCGGACAGGCCGTCATCGACCGCGATCGCCGCCTCCAGCACGCCGGGGCCGGTCTCGGTGTGCAGCCCCTCGATCTCGCAGTCCAGCGCCTGCATGGTGGACAGGATCTCGTGGTACAGGTCCGACCACACCGTGTTGCGCAGCGTCGAATAGCCGAAGAAGCCGGGCGTCAGGTTGGTCAGGTTGCGGTAGTGCTTCTCGCGCACCGAATGCGGCGTCTCGTCGAACAGGAAGAACTCGTATTCGAACGCCGCCTTCAGGCCGAAGCCCATCCCGGCGGCCTTGTCCAGCATGCGGCGCAAGAGGGCGCGCGGGCACACCGCCTCGGCCTGGTCGGCCAGCTCGCACAGGAAGAAGGGCAGATCGTTCTCGAAGGGCAGGCGGCGCATCGTCTCCGGCAGGATGCGCACCGGCGCGTCCGGATAGGCGGTGTGCCAGCCGGTGTAGCGGGCGTTGTCGTAGAGCGCGTCATGGCTGTCCCAGCCGACGATCACGTCGCAGAAGCCGAAGCCCTTCTCCAGCGCCGACAGGAACTTGTCGCGCGAGATGTACTTGCCGCGCAGGATGCCGTCGACATCGGTCAGCGCCACCTTGACGTGGTTGTAGCTTCCGTCCTGCACCAGCTTGCGCGCATCGTCGGCGGTGAAGCGGGGGACGGCTGCGGCCGCGTGGGGGGCCGCGGCCCGGGATGAGGGTTGCGCCATTCGCTCGAAGTCTCCCGTTTCCTGTCGCCCGCCGCCTGGTCCGGAGGAAGCCGGCGCGGGTCGAGTTGAAGCGCTATTCTGAGCATGCCGAGCGAAGCGGCGGCAAGACGGGCAGCGACGCCGCATGCTCCGGGGCCGCCATTCCTGCAACACTCTTGCCGGCGCTGTGGTTCGGTGAGACAGTTTCGGCCGGATCCGGGCCGATCCGTGTGGGATCTTGCCCGTTTATGTGAGGGAGCGATCCAGGAAGCCATCCAACGACAAACAGGGAGCGCGCATCGATGTCCCAGGACACTCGCGGTCCGGGAAGCCCGCACGACATCTCCGATGATGTGAAGGTGCTGCACAGCATGGGCTATGCCCAGGAGCTGCTGCGGCGGATGTCCGGCTTCTCCAACTTCGCCATCTCCTTCTCGATCATCTGCATCCTGGCCGGCGGCATCACCTCCTTCCAGCTCGCCTTCAGCAGCGTCGGCGGCGCCGGCATCGGCATCGGCTGGCCGGTGGGATGCCTGTTCGCGCTGATCGTCGCCGCGGCCATGGCCCAGATCGCCTCTGCCTATCCGACCGCGGGCGGCCTGTACCATTGGGGGTCGATCCTCGGCGGCCGGTTCTGGGGCTGGGCCACGGCGTGGTTCAACCTGCTGGGCCTGCTGTTCGTGGTCGCCTCGGTCAATGTCGGCACCTATGTGCTGTTCGTGAACGGCCTCGGGCCGCTGTTCGGCATCGATCCGGCATCGCTGACCATCACCCACCAGGTCATCGGCATCTCGCTGATCACCCTGACCCAGGCGCTGTTCAACCATCTCGGCATCCGGGCGACGACGCTGCTGACCGATTTCAGCGGCTACCTGATCTTCGCCGTCGCCATCATCCTGACCATCGCCATGGTCGCCTTCGCGGCCGGGCCGATCGACCTCGGCCGGCTGTTCACCTTCGTCAACAACACCGGCGACCCGGGCGGCGGGGTGTTCCCGGAGGCGCGCGGCGGCCTGTTCGTTGCCTTCCTCCTGGGCCTGCTGCTGCCGGTCTACACAGTGACCGGCTTCGACGCCTCGGCCCACACCTCGGAGGAGACGGTCAACGCCGCCCGCAACGTGCCCCGCGGCATGCTGCAGTCGGTGATCTGGTCGGGCATCTTCGGCTATGTGATGATCTGCTCCTTCGTCCTGGCCATGCCCGACCCGGCCGCCGGCGCGGCGCAGGGCGGCAACGTCTTCTACTGGCTGATGGACGCGGTGATGCCGGGCTGGCTGAAGACGCTGCTGTTCGTCGGCATCGTCCTGGCCAACTATCTCTGCGCCCTGGCCGGCCTGACCTCGACCTCGCGCATGACCTTCGCCTTCGCCCGCGACGGCGGCCTGCCGTTTTCGGACGCGCTGCGCTCGGTCAGCCCAAAATACCGCACCCCGGCGGTCGCGATCTGGACCACCGCGGTGCTGTCGGTGCTGGTGACGCTGTACACGCCGGCCTTCGCCACGCTGGCGACGGCCTGCGCCGTCTTCCTCTACATCTCCTACGCCATGCCGATCGGCGCCGGCATCCTGGCCCATGGCAACAGCTGGACCAGCTTCGGCCCGTTCAGCCTGGGCGGGGCGTTCAAGCCGGTCGCCGCCCTGGCCGTGATCGGCACCGTCCTCCTGTTCTGGATCGGCATCCAGCCGCCCAACGACAAGGTGCTGATCATCACCGTGGCGATGGTCGTGGTGCTGGGCTTCTTCTGGTTCGTGCTGGAGAACCGGCGCTTCCAGGGGCCGCCGATCGGCGAGGCGATCCGCCAGCGCCAGGCCGAGATCGCCGCCGCCGAGCAGGCGGTGGGCGAGGAGGCTGGCGCGGCGCCGGTCGGGGAGGTCGGCAAGGCCTGACCCGCCGGTGTCTCATCCGATAGGGGCGCCCCGGCCGGGCGCCCCTTTTTCTTGCCGTGGGGCCAGGGCCGATCTAAACCATTTAAGTCGTACAATAGAGCCGCCGGTGACCGGCGGCGGGTTCAGGGGAAACGCAGGATGAAGGTCGTCATCACCGGTGGTCTCGGTTTCGTCGGGCTGAACCTGGCCCGGGCGCTGCTGAAGCGGGGCACGCTGACCGGCATCTCCGGCCAGCAGGAGCCGATCGACGCGATCACCCTGTTCGACATGGCGGCGCCGGCCGAGCGGCCGGACGGCCTCGACGACCGGGTGTCGATCGTCACCGGCGACATCTCCGACCGCGCCACCGTGTTCGGCCTGGTCGACCGCGACGACATCTCGGTGTTCCACCTCGCCTCGATCCTGTCGGGCGGCGGCGAGAAGGATTTCGACCTGGCGCTGAAGGTCAATCTCGACGGCGGGCTGAACGTGTTCGAGGCGGTGCGGGCCCGCAAGGGCGGGGCGCAGCGCCTGGTCGCCGCCAGCTCGATCGCCGTGTTCGGCGGCGCGGTGATGCCGAAGACGGTGACCGACGCCACCAAGCAGACCAGCCAGACCACCTACGGCGTCACCAAGACGATCTGCGAACTGCTGGTCAACGACTACAGCCGCAAGGGCTTCTTCGACGGCCGCTCGGCCCGGCTGCCGACCATCTTCGTTCGCCCGGGCAAGCCGAACTCCGCCGCCTCCAGCTTCTGCTCCGGCGTGTTCCGGGAGCCGCTGAACGGCGTCGAATGCGTGCTGCCGGTGACCCGGGCGCAGCTGCCGATGCTGGGCTATCGCAACTGCGTCGCCAGCTTCATCGGCCTGCACGAGGCGCCGGCCGCGGCCCTGGGTGACGACCGCGCCGTCAACCTGCCGAGCCGCGCCTACACGGTCGAGGACATGGTGGCCTCGGTGAAGCGGGTGGCAGAGAAGTACCAGATCAAGCTGGGGCCGATCACGACGAAGCCGGACCCGGTGATCCAGGCGATCGTCGACGGCTGGGCCACCGACGCCTCCTGGGATCGGGCCAAGGCTTTGGGTCTGCCGATCGACGAGAGCATCGACCGCGTGGTCGAGGACTATATCGAGGACTTCCTGCCGTCGCGGCATTGAGGTCGCCGCCCTCTTGCTGTCATTGCCGGGCTTGACCCGGCAATCCAGAAGGTCTCGACTTTCTTTGGATGCCCGGGTCAAGCCCGGGCATGACAGTTTCGGGGGCGGGCCTATCCGACTCACGCCACCCCGGCGGCCTCGAGGATCAGGGCGGCGATCTCCTGCGGGTGCGAGACGATGCCGAGATGGCTCGACGGCAGCTCGATCGTCTTCGCGCCCATCCGCTTGGCCATGAAGCGCTGCAGGTCGGGGTTGATCGTCCGGTCCTGGGCCGAGACCTGGTAGAAGACGGGCTTCGACCGCCACGCCGCCTGGGTCACCTTGGCGTTGAACAGCGTGTCGGAAACGCGGCCCTGGACGGCGTAGAGCACCCGGGCCTTGGCCGGGTCGACATCGCCGGCGAAATCGCGCAGGAACGCCTCCTCGCCCAGCCAGGCCATGCCGCCGCCATGGACCAAGCCGGCGCTGGCCGGCGGCGTCGGGTAGGTCTTGGCCAGGGCGGTGTAGTCCTCATCGGCGTCGGGGGCGCGGGCCGAGCAGTACACCAGCGCCGAGACCTTCGGATGCACGCCGGTCTGGGTGATCACCATCCCGGCATAGGAGTGGCCGACCAGCACGGTCGGGCCGTCCTGCAGGTCGAGGATGCGCCGGGTGAAGGCGCAGTCCTCGTCCAGCGACTGCAGCGGGTTCTGCACCGCCGCGGCGTTGAGGCCTGCCTGCTGCAGCCGCGGGATGATCTCCTGCCAGCAGGATCCGTCGGCATAGGCGCCGTGCACCAGCACGACGTTGCGGGCGCGAGGCGCGGCGACCGGCGCGGCCGGAATGGCGAC
>NZ_JANX01000433.1 GCF_000767795.1 Inquilinus limosus MP06
GCAGCGGGTCGAGATCCTGAAGGCGCTGTATCGCGGCGCCGACATCCTGATCCTGGACGAGCCGACCGGCGTGCTGACGCCGCAGGAGGCCGACCACCTGTTCCGCATCCTCGCGGCGCTGCGGGCGCAGGGCAAGACGGTGATCCTGATCACCCACAAGCTGCGCGAGATCATGGCGATCACCGACGCGGTGACGGTGATGCGGCAGGGCCGCGTCGTCGCCAATGTCGCGACAAAGGAGACCAGCCGCGAGCATCTGGCCGAGCTGATGGTCGGCCGCAAGGTGCTGCTGCGCGTCGACAAGACCCCGGCGAAGCCGGGCGAGACGCTGATGGAGGTGCGCGACCTCGACGTCGTCGACGGCCAGGGCGTGCGCCGGGTCAAGGACGTGTCCTTCGCGCTCCGGGCCGGCGAGATCGTCGGCATCGCCGGCGTGTCCGGCAACGGCCAGTCGGAGCTGCTGGCGGCACTGGCCGGCATGGTCCGGCCGGCCAAGGGCGACATCGCCGTCGGCGGCACGGCCCTGTCGTCCCTGCCCCAGGTCGATGCCGGGACGCTGCGCCGGCTGGGCGTCGGCCATGTGCCGGAGGACCGCCACCGCGAGGGGCTGGTCACCGCCTTCAGCGCCGCCGAATGCTCGATCCTCGGCCACCATGCCGATCCCGCCTATAACGGCGCGGTGATGACCGACGGCCGCAAGGTGGTGGCGCATTGCGAGCGGCTGATGCAGGACTACGACGTCCGGCCGCCGAACCCGCATCTCAAGGCCGCCAACTTCTCCGGCGGCAACCAGCAGAAGATCATCGTCGGCCGCGAGGTCGAGCGCGACCCGAAGGTGCTGCTGGTCGGCCAGCCGACCCGCGGCGTCGACATCGGCGCGATCGAGGCGATCCATCGCCGCCTGGTGGCGCTGCGCGACAGCGGCAAGGCGATCCTGCTGGTGTCGGTCGAGCTGGACGAGATCCGCTCGCTGGCCGACCGCATCCTGGTGATGTTCGACGGCATGATCGTCGGCGAGGTCGCGGCCGACGGCGCCAGCGAGCAGTCGCTGGGCCTGATGATGGCCGGCGTCCAGCAGGAGGCGGCGGAATGAGCTACCCGGTCGCCTCCAGCAGCCGACGCGTCCCTTCCGGATCGGCGGCGATCACTTTCAGCAAGGCCATGCCGGCTTCGTCCGGTACGCGTCGGCGCTGTTCCCAGTTCCTCACAGTCGCCAAAGGTAGGCCGTATCGTCTCGCGAACTCGGATTGGGACAGTCCCAAAGACCGCCGCAATGCTTTGATCCGGAACCCGGGCGCGGCGACGCGGTGCGAAATCATGAAAACCCGCCGGACCTGGGGCAACGTGAGATCGGGAGCGGCATCCGGGTCTGCAGCGATGCGGGCGGCGATATCCTCATCCGTCATGGCATCTATCGCCGCCCAGTCGGTCGGCGCTGGCGTGTACGGGGTCTCGCTGCCGTCGTCGTGGACTAGGACAAAGGATCCATCGGGCTTGCTGCGGACTATGTCAGCCATAGCGCTTGATCTCCCGACTGTTGGCCTTGCGAAGCGAAATGATGCGATGCCTTCCGTCACGCGCGGTGTAGACGCAGACGAAGAGCCTCCCGTCGACATAGCCGTAGGCGATGCGCCGCTGCTCGGCATAGTCACGACGGAGATCGATCCGATCCGCAGTAAGATTTGCGAACAAGGACACCGCTCGCACCAGCGATACGCCATGCTTCTTGACGTTGATGGCGTCCTTGCCCGGGTCGAACTCGATCTGCATTGCACAGATAGTACGCCATTGGCGTATCTTCAACAATCTGGCCTGCATATCGCTCATTCGGGCTTCACCCGTGCCATACGAGGCAGGGAATGAGCGCCTTCGGCCGTCCGGCCGACGTGCCGCGCTGGGTGTCGATCGGGCTGATCCCGCTGGTCAACCTGGTGCTGGCCTTCGTCGCCGCCGGGCTGGTGGTGCTGCTGATCTACTGGGGCCAGTATTCCGCCGGCACGATGAGCGGGGCGGACTATCTCTACACCCCCGTGCATGCGGCGGAGCTGCTGCTGAAGGGCGCCTTCGGCAGCTTCCCGAACTGGAGCTACACCCTCTACTACACCACCAACTTCATCTTCGCCGGGCTGGCCGTGGCGGTGGCCTTCCATGCCGGGCTGTTCAACATCGGCGCCGAGGGCCAGGCCTATGTCGCCGGGCTCGGGGTCGGCCTCGTCTGCCTGTATCTCGACTTCCTGCCCTTCATCCTGGTGCTGCCGCTGGCGATCATCGCGGCCGCGCTGTTCGGCGCCGCCTGGGCCTTCATCCCGGCCTATCTGCAGGCGAAGCGGGGCAGCCACATCGTCATCACGACGATCATGTTCAACTTCATCGCCTCGTCGCTGATGGTCTATCTGATGGTCCATGTGCTGATCGCGCCGGGCCAGCAGTCGCCGGAGAGCCGCGCCTTCGCCGCCAACACCGTGCTGCCGACCATCACCGAAGTGCTGTCCTGGTTCGGCGTCAAGATGCGCCGGCTGCCGCTGAACCTGTCCTTCCTGTGGGCGCTGGCCTGCTGCGTCTTCGTCTGGATCTTCGTCTGGCGCACCCGCTGGGGCTACGCCCTGCGGACGGTGGGGCTGAACCCGCGGGCGGCGGTCTATGGCGGCATCTCGGTCGCCGGCATCATCATCCTGGCGATGTGCATCTCCGGCGCCCTGTCCGGCTTCATTGCGCTGAACGAGATCATGGGCGTGCAGCGGCGCATCCTGCTGAACTTCGTGGCCGGCGCCGGCTTCGTCGGCATCGCCGTGTCGCTGATGGGCCGCAACCATCCCTTCGGCATTGTCTTCGCGGCCCTGCTGTTCGGCGCCCTGTACCAGGGCGGGGCCGAGCTGAACTTCGACATGCCGGAGATCACCCGCGACATGGTGGTGGTGATCCAGGGGCTGGTGATCCTGTTCGCCGGCGCGCTGGAGAACCTGTTCCGGCCGCGGATCGAGGCGCTGTTCCGACGCCGCGAGTCGGCGCTGCAGCCAGCGAAGGGGACGACGTCATGACCCTGCTCGACGTCATCGCCCTGCTCGACGCCACCATCCGCACCTCGACGCCGCTGGTGCTGGCGGCGCTGGCCGGGCTGTTCGCCGAGCGCGCCGGGCTGGTCGATATCGGGCTCGAGGGCAAGATGCTGGCCGCCGCCTTCGCCTCCGCCGCCATGGCCGCCGGCACCGGCTCGGCCTGGGCCGGGCTGGGCATGGGCGTGGTGGTGTCGGTGGTGCTGGCGCTGCTGCACGGCTATGCCTCGATCACCCATCGCGGCAACCAGGTGGTCTCCGGCCTCGCCATCAACATCCTGGCCTCGGGCCTGACGGTCACGCTCGGCATCGCCTGGTACCAGCGCGGCGGCCAGACCCCGCCGCTGGAGGGTGACGCCCGGTTCCAGCAGATCGTGCTGCCGCTGGCCGACACGCTGCGCGAGGTGCCGGTGGTCGGGCCGATCTGGTCGGAGCTGATCTCCGGCCATTCGGTGCTGGTCTATGCCGCCTTCCTGGCGGTGCCGCTGGTGTCCTGGATCGTCTACCGCACCCGCTTCGGCCTGCGCCTGCGCGCGGTGGGCGAGAACCCCGCGGCCGTCGACACCGCCGGCATCTCGGTGGCGGCGCTGCGCTACCAGGCGATGATCCTGACCGGCATCCTGTGCGGCCTGGCCGGCACCTATCTGTCGGTGGCGCAGAACGCCTCCTTCGGCCGCGACATGACCGCCGGCAAGGGCTATCTGGCGCTGGCCGCGCTGATCTTCGCCAAGTGGAAGCCCTGGCCGGTGATGCTGACCTGCCTGCTGTTCGGCCTGCTGGACGCGCTGGAGGCGCGGCTGCAGGGCACCGTCATCCCCGGCTTCGGCGAGGTGCCGGTCCAGCTGATCCAGGCGCTGCCCTATATCCTGACGGTGGTCCTGCTGGCCGGCTTCATCGGCCGGGCGACGGCGCCGAAGGCCAGCGGCGTGCCCTACGTCAAGGAACGCTAAGCTCATGGTGGACAAGGCTTTCGAGGCGCTGTTCCAGGCCGCCAGCGCCGCCCGGGCGCATGCCCATGTGCCCTATTCGCACTTCCCGGTCGGCGCCGCGATCCGCACGCCGGACGGCACCATCCATGCCGGCTGCAATGTCGAGAACGCCGCCTATCCGCAGAGTCAATGCGCCGAGGCGACGGCGATCGGCGTCATGGTCGCGGCCGGCGGCAAGGCGATCGAGGAGATCGTGGTGATCGGCGGCGAGGCCGGCGACACGCTGCTGTGCACGCCCTGCGGCGGCTGCCGCCAGCGCATCCGGGAGTTCGCGCGGGGGGACACGAAGATCCATGTCTGCGGGCCGGAGGGGCTGCGCCTGACCACGACGCTGGACGCGCTGCTGCCGCATTCCTTCGGGCCGGAGAACCTGCGGGACTGACCCGCCAGAACGGCTCTGGCATCCGCCCTCGTCCCGTCCTAGTAAGAACCAACCGTGTCCAAACGGATTCGCCCGAGGGTCGCCATGTCCGAGTTCGTCGCCGCGTCGGCCGAGCGCTGCTGAGATGGCGCTGCTGCCGCAGGAGATCATCCGCCGCAAGCGCGACGGGGCCGTGCTGGACGTCGCCGAGATCGAGGCGATGGTGCGCGGCGCCGTCGACGCCAGCGTCACCGACGCCCAGATCGCCGCCTTCGCCATGGCCGTCTTCTTCCGCGGCATGACCATGCCGGAGCGGGTGGCTTTCACCCGCGCCATGGCCCGGTCCGGCCGGGTGCTGGACTGGTCGGCCGCCGACCTGCCCGGCCCGGTGCTGGACAAGCATTCCACCGGCGGCATCGGCGACAAGACCAGCCTGATCCTGGCGCCGATCATCGCCGCCTGCGGCGGCTTCGTGCCGATGATCTCCGGCCGCGGCCTGGGCCACACCGGCGGCACGCTGGACAAGATGGATGCGATCCCGGGCTATGTCAGCCAGCCGGAGACCGATGTGCTGGACCGGGTGGTGCGCTCGGCCGGCTGCGCCGTGGTCGGCGCCACCCGCGACATCGCCCCGGCCGACCGCCGCATCTACGCCATCCGCGACACCACCGGCACGGTCGAGTCGATCGACCTGATCACCGCCTCGATCCTGTCGAAGAAGATGGCGGCCGGGCTGGGCGGGCTGGTGATGGACGTCAAGTTCGGCACCGGCGCCTTCATGAGCGACATCGACGACGCCCGCGCCCTGGCCCGGTCGATCGTCGACGTGGCGAATGGCGGCGGCCTGCCGACCGTGGCGCTGCTGACCGACATGAACCAGCCGCTGGGCCGTACCACCGGCAACGCGGTCGAGGTACGGGAATCGATCGACCTGCTGACCGGCGGGCCGAAGGACGAGCGGTTGTGGGAGGTCACGGCCCGGCTGACCGCCGAGCTGCTGGTGATCGGCGGCCTGGCCGCCGATGCCGAAGCCGGCCGGATCAAGGTCGAGCATGCCCTGGCCAGCGGCGCGGCGGCGGAGCGCTTCGCCCGCATGGTGCGCGACCTGGGCGGCCCGGCCGACATCCTGGAGAAGGCGGACAACCACCTGCCGGCGGCGCCGGTGATCCGCCCGATCGCGGCGGAGC
>NZ_JANX01000434.1:2500-5580 GCF_000767795.1 Inquilinus limosus MP06
CGCCTACACCTCTCGGCTTAAGCTTGCTGCACACGCTAAGTCGCTGACCCATTATACAAAAGGTACGCCGTCACGGGACAAGCCCGCTCCGACTGCTTGTAGGCATCCGGTTTCAGGTCTCTTTCACTCCCCTCGTCGGGGTGCTTTTCACCTTTCCCTCACGGTACTGGTGCACTATCGGTCACTGAGGAGTACTTAGGCTTGGAGGGTGGTCCCCCCATCTTCAGACAGGATTTCACGTGTCCCGCCTTACTCGAGGATCAGATCCGGTTTACCCGTACGGGGCTATCACCCGCTATGGCCCGACTTTCCAGACGGTTCCGGTTATGTAGATCTGATCACTGGCCTGGTCCGCGTTCGCTCGCCACTACTAACGGAGTCTCGGTTGATGTCCTTTCCTCCGGGTACTGAGATGTTTCAGTTCCCCGGGTTCGCCTCCGCACCCTATGGATTCAGGTACGGATACCGCATAAGCGGTGGGTTGCCCCATTCGGAGATCTGCGGATCAAAGGGTGCTCGCCCCTCCCCGCAGCTTATCGCAGCGTGCCACGTCCTTCATCGCCTCTCAGTGCCAAGGCATCCACCAGATGCCCTTAGACGCTTGATCTCAGCTCTTCTACTAAGAGAAGCACCGCGCACAGAGGCAAGCGCCCTACCGGACACTCAACTCCATACATCGATACCTCTCCCCGCAGCCGGAACAATCCTCGCCTTGCGACCAGAGAGGCGTACCTCCCAAGCCCAAGACGGCGATCGTTCCGTCTTCGCATTCTCTTCACAATGTCCAATATCCGCGATCGCTTGACGCGATCTGCCGCAGGCCTCAGCCCACGGATCTCGTTCCTCTCACGTTCCAGCTTTTACCATCGGCTCTTTGTCTTCTCACACCAGATTGGTGGAGGCGGACGGGATCGAACCGACGACCTCATGCTTGCAAAGCACGCGCTCTCCCAACTGAGCTACGCCCCCGAAGATTGCAGGCCTTGCCGCTGGCGGCGCGCCGTCAGTCATGGTGGGCCAGGGAGGATTTGAACCTCCGACCTCACGCTTATCAAGCGCGCGCTCTAACCAGCTGAGCTACTAGCCCCAAAGCAATATCGACGACACGGTAGGCCCGTCGCCTCGCCATCCTCGCGGATCGCGCTGCGCTCTGGACCCAACCGGTCATCGGCTGGAACGGAGAAGGGATGCGTGGCCGGCGGCCTTCAGACCCATGATCGGATCCTAGGCTCCCGTATATCGGGCATCCTTAGAAAGGAGGTGATCCAGCCGCAGGTTCCCCTACGGCTACCTTGTTACGACTTCACCCCAGTCGCTGATCTCACCGTGGCCGGCTGCCTCCCTTGCGGGTCAGCGCACCGTCTTCGGGTAAAACCAACTCCCATGGTGTGACGGGCGGTGTGTACAAGGCCCGGGAACGTATTCACCGCGGCGTGCTGATCCGCGATTACTAGCGATTCCAACTTCATGCACCCGAGTTGCAGAGTGCAATCCGAACTGAGACGGCTTTTGGGGATTAGCTCCAGGTCGCCCCTTCGCTGCCCACTGTCACCGCCATTGTAGCACGTGTGTAGCCCAACCCGTAAGGGCCATGAGGACTTGACGTCATCCCCGCCTTCCTCCGGCTTGTCACCGGCAGTATCTCCAGAGTGCCCAACTCAATGATGGCAACTGAAGAGGAGGGTTGCGCTCGTTGCGGGACTTAACCCAACATCTCACGACACGAGCTGACGACAGCCATGCAGCACCTGTGTGGAAGCCAGCCGAACTGAAGGACCAGATCTCTCCGGACCATACTTCCCATGTCAAGGGTTGGTAAGGTTCTGCGCGTTGCTTCGAATTAAACCACATGCTCCACCGCTTGTGCGGGCCCCCGTCAATTCCTTTGAGTTTTAATCTTGCGACCGTACTCCCCAGGCGGTGTGCTTATCGCGTTAGCTGCGCCACCGAACAGCAAGCTGCCCGACGGCTAGCACACATCGTTTACGGCGTGGACTACCAGGGTATCTAATCCTGTTTGCTCCCCACGCTTTCGCGCCTCAGCGTCAATACCAAGCCAGGTGGCCGCCTTCGCCACTGGTGTTCTTCCCAATATCTACGAATTTCACCTCTACACTGGGAATTCCACCACCCTCTCTTGGATTCAAGCCCGCCCGTATCAAATGCAGTTCCCAGGTTGAGCCCGGGGCTTTCACATCTGACGCAACGAACCGCCTACGCGCCCTTTACGCCCAGTCATTCCGAACAACGCTTGCCCCCTTCGTATTACCGCGGCTGCTGGCACGAAGTTAGCCGGGGCTTCTTCTCCCACTACCGTCATCATCGTCGTGGGTGAAAGAGCTTTACAACCCGAAGGCCTTCATCACTCACGCGGCATGGCTGGATCAGGCTTCCGCCCATTGTCCAATATTCCCCACTGCTGCCTCCCGTAGGAGTCTGGGCCGTGTCTCAGTCCCAGTGTGGCTGGTCATCCTCTCAGACCAGCTACCGATCGTCGGCTTGGTAGGCCGTTACCCCACCAACTACCTAATCGGACGCGGGCCCCTCTTCCGGCGATAAATCTTTCACCCGGAGGTCGTATACGGTATTAGCCAAAGTTTCCCTTGGTTGTTCCGTACCAGAAGGTAGGTTCCCACGTGTTACTCACCCGTGCGCCACTCCCCTTGCGGGGCGTTCGACTTGCATGTGTTAGGCCTGCCGCCAGCGTTCGTTCTGAGCCAGGATCAAACTCTCAGGTTCGACTTCAGATCTTCGCAACTCGCGTCGCTCGATCCTACTAGTGGAGCGCTTAACCCAGGTCTCTCGACCAAGGCCGCACCTCACACACCTGAGCCATCCAACGATCCACCAGATCTCTCCGGCAAATCGCTCATGACTCTACTAGCGTCCGAGATACCGCGCCCGCTTGCTTCGCCCTCTACCGAGAGACCAAACCGCCGGCCGCGTATCCCTTCTCCACTCTATCCCACTTGTCCAAGATCCGTCGCTCTTACCACCAGTTTCCCGGCTCCAGAGCCGCATCCGCCCGTCGCGCCTTCCCCTTCCAGGGCCGGCCCGCCAGGGCAGAAACGCCGATGTAA